>CAMZET010000256.1 GCA_947305825.1 uncultured Verrucomicrobiota bacterium | reverse complement strand
AGGGCTTCCCGGTCAAGTTCAACTGGACCACGACAATCGACCTGGACGGCAATGTCGCCTCCACGCCGATGCGCATCTGGGAACCGAGAAAGGTTGCCGATGCGATAAAGGAGAAGCTAAAAGTCGCCGAAAAGCCCGACGAACAGGCCGCGAGATTCCGGGCGGTGGATCTTCTCGTCGAACGGGCCAAGGACGACGCCGACCTCTTGTATCTGCTCGGATACGGCAAGTGCTCGTTCGCCGTCGGCATACTGCTCACCGACATCAACGAACTCAGGTCCGACGATGAGATCATCCGGAGGGTCGACGCCTTCCTGGACAACCTGAACGAGCTGCGCACCGCCGCGAAAGGCGACGAGCGCGTGATCAAGGGGCTGATGCCGCAGTTCATCAACTTCAGGGGACGCGCCGTCCGCCAGGGGCTCATCACGAAGATGTTCGAAGAGGCGGCCAAGCTGGACCTCGGCGCGCTCGAAAAGATTTCATCCGCCTCTTCGCCGAAGGAGTTCGCCGAGGCCATGTGCGCGGTAAACAAGGCCGTGGCCAGGCTTGCCGACGCGACGGATGCCTATGTCGGCAACAAGCGGATCGGCACCGACGATGTGGTGGGCATCTCCGGTTTGGCGATGGGCATATTGTTCGCGCGACTGGGCGACAAAAAGCTACACGAGCTCAAGACGGCCTTCCGTTCCGAGAACGCCGCCAAGGTCGCGCAGGCCTTCGAGCGCTTCCGCAGCAGGCAATTCCCGGACGGCGTGACTTCGTCGGAAAAAGCCCGCAACGCGGTCATGCAGGTTTCCCTTCTGTTTTACTCGACGTGGGCAGTCCGGATGGACGCGCTGATGGCGATCGACGACATGCTGGGAACGGAGTTCGACTCCAACGCGGTCTATACGGACAGCATTCCCGAGAACGAATTCAAGGATGTCTACGACGCTGTCGAGAAGTATCTTCAGGAGACGAACCCGGAGAGCCTTGCAGAGTTGAAAGGGTGAAAAGCGGTACGTCACGGAGAAGTGGCTGTTTAATTCAAATCAGGAGGTATGGACATGGAATTCAATGAACTGCTTGCGGCGTTCGCCGCGAAATACGGAGTTGATGGACTCGACGGCGTGGACGGCGTCGCGGAGCTCGAAGTTGACGGCATCCGCGTAGAGATGCTGGAAGATTCGCAGGCGCGGAGTCTGATCGCGTGTGCGGAAATCGGACTTCCACCTCCCGACGCGAACGGCGCGTTCGGCGCCATGATGCTCAAGGCCAACTTTCTGTTGCGCGCCACTGCGGGCGCGACGCTCTGCCAGAACCCGGAGACCGGCGCGTACGCCTTGGTGCGCCCGTTCCCGCTGGCGCTCGCGGACGGCGAATCGCTCGCCGCAGGCCTCGAATCGCTTGTCAACCAGACGGAGAACTGGCGCACGGCGCTTGCGGGACTTCGTGAGGCCGAAGCCGCGCAGCCCGCGGACCAGGAAGTGGACGATTCGCACCATGACATGCTTTCAAGCGGATATTTTCATGTGTAACCTTTTCGCGGATTGTGTGTATACAGGTTGAGAAGTTTAAAGTTAAATATACAGAAGGGTCTGACCCTTTTGACAATGTTGCATACCTGCATGGAGAATGATACAATACCAATGAACCAGTCTATAAAACAGGTTAGAAGGAGTCTTACATGTCGGAGTTATGTCCGTTGCCGCCGGATGTGCGGAAAAGTATAGAAAAGTGGTTTGAGGAGCACCTGGAGGAGGCAGGCACTTCGGACGCTTCTCCCTGCGCCGTGGTCAACGAGGATTCCGGTTTTACCGCCTCGCTTCTTGAAAGGCTCGCTCCGCGCCGTCTTTCGCCGTCTGCGTCGGCAATGCTGGCCGCAAAGGTCGAAGCAATGCATGAAGAGCCGTTTGCGAACGAGCTCAACCGATGGTTGGCGCGCAAGGGGCTCGATCCCGTAGCGGTATACAAGGGCGCGGGCGTGACGAAACAGGTGTGGGCGAAGCTTCGCAGCGCATCGGGCGGGCGCAGGCCGAACAAGGACACCGCTCTTGCGCTCGCAATCGGTTTCAAAATGACGCCGGATGAGGCCGACGAGTTCCTTTCGAGCGCGGGCTACGCCTTTTCGCCGTCGTCCCGCCGCGACGCGATCGTGCGATTCTATCTTGCGAACGCGGACTGGGATATCCTCGGCGTGAACTCCGCGCTCTTCGAGTTCGGCGAGAAGCCGCTCGGCGATCGCTGAGAAGTCGCCTTGGCGGCTACCTTGCGCGAGACCGTCCGTGCTATACTCTGCATCATCAGAATTCAATATGCATTCTGACCGTCCACAGGAGATATGATTATGATACAATATATGCAGATGAAGCAGGGCATTCAACGCTGTGGAAAGCCATTCCACGAATGGCTTCTGAATCTATGCGGCTACGAGATCTGGCCGCCGACGCACAACGACCCGCGCATCAACGGTCCGCAGCCGCGCATCATCACGCGCCGCCAGCGCGAGGCGATGGAGAAGC
>CAMZET010000255.1 GCA_947305825.1 uncultured Verrucomicrobiota bacterium | reverse complement strand
CTCTGCGGCGGGCTGCTCTGCGGCGGGCGCCGGTTCCTCTGCGGCGGGCTGCTCTTCAAGCTGCTGAATCGCGTCCGCGACGGCGTTGGCGGCATCGAATAGCGAGCGCTTTTCCCAGCGCTTGACGAGGTCTTCCGCCGCGTCGAGCCTTTCGGTGGCGGCCGCGTCGTCCTTGAACTCCGTCTTGAGCGCGGCAATGCGCGCGAGCGCGCCGTCGCGGTCGCCGGACTGCGCCAGCGAGCGCACGGCCCCAAGTCGCGCCTCGAAGACGAACGGGCTGGCGGGACGCTCCTCGGCGAAGGCGTCGAACGCCTTCACCGCCTCGTCGAAGCGCTCCAGCGCTTCCAGGCACTGCGCAGAGCCGAGATACGGAACGTCGTCGAAGCCTTCCGGAGCCTTGCCCTGGAGTTCGGCGTACGCGAGAGCTGCGCTCTCGAAGTTCCTGGCGTCGAAATACGCCTTTGCCAGGCGCAGGCGCAGCGCAGGACCCGCCTTCGACGAGCCGTAGCCGGCCACGGCCGCTTCAAGTTCCTCGACTGACTCCGCGTTCATGAGCGCGTCTCCGGCGGCGGCCACGCGCGCCGCGCGCCACCCCTTCACGCCGTACCAGCCGGCAACCAGCACCGCCGCCACGCCCACGATGGCCAGCGTCTGCTTTCCGTCCTTCTCCCACCATTCGACAACCGGGAGCAACTCGTCGGGTATTCTCATCTTTTCGTGATCCTTTCGTAAATGTCAAACGGCGCACCTGCCGGCGCTATTCCGCCTCCCTGTCGGCCGCCTCCGCGTCCTCCGCGGCTTTGCGTATCGCCTTGGCCTCCGCCTGGTCAGCCTCCTTTGCGGCTTCAGCGGCGCGCCGCCGCGCCGCAGCCTCTTCGCGCTCGTACAGCACCGCCCATTCGTCGAGCGCACTCTCGTCGCGCCCTTCCGCCCGCGCTATTATCCGGTTGTAGTCGAGCGCGTCGGCAAAATCCTTGCTCTTCACGAACCGGCTCTTTCCGCGCGACGGCGGCTGCGAAAGCCGCCTCACGCTCTCGAGTATCAGCACGGATGAAAAATATATGCCCTTCGATAAGTGCAGATGCTGCAGCACGGGCGCCACCGCCTTGCGTGATGTCATCCCGCCGTCGCGAAGCTTGAGCATCACCGTCGAAAGCACGGCCGCGCGAAGAGCGTTCGACGGCTCCCCGCCGCTCGTGCGCCTCATTGAATCGTATTCGTCAAGAACATCCAGATAGCGCCACAGCGGGCTGTTCTCGCCGCCGGTCTTCGTTATCGCGTCGGACACCTCCGGCACCAGGTCGTGCAGCATCCGGTATTCCCACATCATACGGAACGCTTCCGACGAATGGCCGTACGTGAAGAGTCGGAACACCTCTTCGCACACGCGAGGCACGCTCGCGTTCAGGATGCACGCATGGTGGCGCTTCATCGCCGCCGCCGTCTTGGGCTCAATCGTGAATCCGAGACGCGACGCGAACTTGATCGCGCGCATCATCCTCACCGGATCTTCCTGGAAGCGGATGTCGGGGTTGCCTATCGCGCGTATCACCTTCGCCTGCAAATCCTTCATCCCCCCGACCCAGTCGATGACGCTGAAGTCGCGGATGTTGTAGAAAAGACCGTTGATGGTAAAGTCGCGGCGGAAGGCGTCCGTCTCGGGCGTGCCGAACGTGTTGTCCTCCTGCGGGCCGTCAGCGGCGTGCTCGATTATCTCGCCGACGGTCCTCGACTCGCGGCGGAAGGTGGCGGTCTCGATGATTTTGGGTCCGAACTTGATGTGCGCCAGACGGAAGCGGCGCCCAATCAGGAAGCAGTTGTGAAACGCTCGCTTCACCTCGTTCGGCAACGCGCTCGTCCCGACGTCGAAGTCCTTCGGCTTGCGGCCGAGCAACAAGTCGCGCACCCCGCCGCCGACCAGATACGCCGTATACCCCAAATTCGCGAGCCGGTACAGCACCCGCAGAGCATCGTGGTCGATGTTCTTGCGCGATATGCAGTGCTCAGGCCTCGTATACACTACCGGCCCGCTCCCGGCACCTTGCGCCGGTTTCGACTTTTTCAGAAAAGAAAACATTGCCAACATTATATCATTAATCGCCCGTTCTAGCAAGGGGGGCGGCGGCGCCCGGCGCGAGAGCATTTGCTTTTGCGCGGGCTTGTCTGTCTGGCCACAAAACGCTCCGCCCCCTTCGGCGGAATGTTCCCGCTAACAACTTGCGGCGAACTTGTTGTCTCATATGCAAGGCGCAATGGCGCAGAGGCTTTGTTGCCGTTTTCTGCAATCGACTCTGCGCATCTGCGCCTTTGCGCTAGAATTCTTCCTTCTATAGCCAAGTTATACTGTGGCCAAGTTATAGGCAAGACTTTCCGCCCAAACTTCGCGCCCAAACTTCGCGCCGCACCCCTGGAGGTTCCCCATTTTTTTGAGACAAAATACACGAGCCCCTTGAAAATCAAGGATGAAACAACAATTTCCGCGCTCTCGCAAGTGGAAACAACTCTCTAAAAGCAGCGGTTGCGGC
>CAMZET010000254.1 GCA_947305825.1 uncultured Verrucomicrobiota bacterium | reverse complement strand
ATCAGCACCTCGCGGATGCCCGCGAGCATCAGCGTCGACAGCGGATAGAATATCATCGGTTTGTCGTAGACCGGCAGCAGCTGCTTCGATACGACGCGCGTCAGAGGATGGAGGCGCGTCCCGGCGCCGCCTGCCAGTATTATGCCTTTTCGCTTTCTCGTGTTCATACGGCGCAAAGTATATCAAAATATCCGCCGTCTTGCTTGACTTCGTCGCGAAATGCGTCCGGCGACGGACGATTTTGCGCAACACGATGGACGGCAGAAAGAAAATGTGGTATAATTTGCGGCAACCTCGAAATCCAAAAAGCACATGAAGAGAGCATTCATAACCGGAATCACTGGGCAGGACGGCAGCTATCTGGCCGAACTGCTCTTGTCCAAGGGCTACGAAGTGCACGGCCTCATCCGCCGCGCATCGACGTTCAACACGGTCCGCATCGACCATCTCTACCAGGACCCGCATGTGAACGGCGTGAAACTGTTCCTGCACTACGGCGACATGGCGGACTCTTCGAACCTCGGGCGGCTCATATATGAAATCAAGCCGGACGAAGTCTACAATCTTGCGGCGCAGAGCCATGTCAGGGTGTCGTTCGACTCGCCGGAGTTTACTGGTGACGTGGACGCCATGGGCACGATGAGGCTGCTCGAGGCGATACGGCTCACGGGGCGCGCGAAGGACACGAAGTTCTACCAGGCGTCCACGTCGGAGCTTTTCGGGCTGGTGCAGGAAGTGCCGCAGCGCGAGACGACGCCGTTCTACCCGCGTTCGCCGTACGCGGTGGCCAAACTCTATTCGTACTGGGCGGTGCGCAACTACCGCGAGGCGTACGGGATGTTCGCGGCGAACGGGATACTGTTCAACCACGAGTCGCCGCGGCGAGGCGAGACGTTCGTTACGCGCAAAATCACGCGCGCCGTCGGCCGCATCAAGGCCGGCCTACAGGACCGCCTCTTCATGGGAAACATCGACGCCTTGCGCGACTGGGGCTACGCCGTTGATTACGTGGAAGGAATGTGGCGCATCCTCCAGCACGACAAGCCGGACGATTTCGTGCTTGCGACGGGCGAGATGCATTCGGTGCGCGAGTTCCTGGCGGAGGCGTTCGGAGCCGTCGGCCTCGATTGGGAGAAGTACGTCAAATACGACGCTCGCTACGCCCGCCCGACGGAAGTTGACCAGCTTCTGGGCGACGCGTCGAAGGCGAAGCGCGAGCTCGGCTGGGAGCCGAAGGTGCGCTTCAAGGAGCTGGTGCGCATAATGGTGGAAAGCGACGTCGCCCTCGCCGAGCGCGAAAAGCGCCTCCAAGGCTGATGCGAGAAGCGCCTTAAGGATATCGACATGGAAAAGACGGACAAGATATTCGTGGCCGGCCATCGCGGGATGGTCGGCTCTGCGATATGCCGCGCTCTTCGCGCGGCCGGTTTCGAAAACATCGTCACGCGCTCGCACTCCGAACTCGATTTGCTCGACGCGCGCTCGGTGCGCGAGTTCTACGCGGCGGAGAAGCCCGACGTCGCGGTAATCGCTGCGGCGCGCGTCGGCGGAATCGGCGCGAACAGCGCCGCCAACTCGCGCTTCCTCTACGAAAACGAGCTCATTGCGATGAACACGGTCTGGGAAGCGGCCGAGTGCGGCGTGAAGAGGCTGCTTTTCCTCGGCTCGACTTGCATCTATCCGCGCCTCGCGCCACAGCCCATCCCCGAGAGCGCTCTTTTGACGAGCGAGCTCGAGAAGACGAACGAGGGGTATGCGCTGGCAAAGATTTCCGGCCTGAAGCTCTGCGAATTCCTGCGGCGCGAACGCGGCCTCCTCTACCACTCGCTCATGCCTACAAACCTCTACGGGCCGGGAGACAACTACGACATAGTCCATGGTCACGTCCTGCCCACCTTGATCCGCAAGTTCGAGACGGCCAAGGAGCGCGTGACGCTATGGGGCACGGGCAGCGCGATACGCGAATTCCTGCACGTGGACGACCTGGCCGAGGCGTGCGTGTTCGCGCTTTCGCTCGCAGACCCGCCGGACTTGATGAACGTCGGCAGCGGCGAAGAGGTGACGATACGCGACCTCGCCGAAGCCGTGCGCCGCGCGACTGGCTCCACTGCCGAAATCGTCTGGGACTCCACCAAGCCGGACGGCACGCCGCGCAAGCTTTGCGACACTTCGCTCATCCGCTCGCTCGGCTGGAAGAGCCGCATCGGACTTGAAGAAGGACTCGCGCGCACGGTCGCTTCGTACCGCGCCGAACTCGCCGCCGGCACGCTCCGCGTCTGACGGGCGAAGGGTGCATGCAAGGGAAAGCGCGCGTTATGGCGAACCTGTTTTCGAAAAACGCGCCGCAGCCGCTCGCCGCGAGAATGCGCCCGGCTGACTTGGACGATTATGCCGGCCAGCGACATCTGCTCGGCCCCGGCATGATTCTCAGGCGTATCATCGAGCAGGACCAGCTCACGTCCATGATTTTCTGGGGTCCGCCGGGCGTCGGCAAGACCACCCTCGCGCGCATAATCGCACACCGCACAAAGTCCGCCTTCATCGATTT
>CAMZET010000253.1 GCA_947305825.1 uncultured Verrucomicrobiota bacterium | reverse complement strand
CTCCCCAAAGGCGGCATAATCGTCCTCGAGGGGCTGCACGCCATGAACCCGCGCCTCGTGCGCGACGTCCCAGACGACGTGAAATACCGCCTTTTCATCGAGCCGCAGACGCAGCCGGAGGTATTCGCGACGACGCGACTGACGCCGCAGGACGCCCGGCTCCTTCGCCGGCTTGTGCGCGACCACCAGTTCCGCAAGATGACGCCCGCCACCACGTTCGCCATGTGGCCGAAGGTCCTCGCCGGCGAAAAACTGTGGATTGACCCATTCCGCAGCAACGCCGACCGCGAGTTCGACTCCGGGCTCGAATACGAACTAGCGGTGATAAAGCCTTACGTCGCGGGTCTTCTGGAGAGAATGCGCCGCTCAGACCCAGACTGCATAAAGGCGCAGATGCTCGCCGACCTCCTCTCGTGCGTACACGAGACGGGGCCGGGCGTAGTCCCCGGCGACTCCATACTCCGCGAGACCATCGGCGGCAGCCAGCTGGAATATTGACCATGCGCCCGCGCCTGCCATTCCGCATAATCTACGAAGACCGCGACTGCATCGCCGTCGACAAGCCGGCGGGAATGCTCACCACCTCGACGAACGCCATGCGCCGCAGCGTCCGCGAGGCGCAGTTCACCGTGGAAAACGTGCTGACCGACTATGTGCGCAAGGGGCAGCTCAAAAGTCCGCTGCGCGCGTGGCCGGTGCACCGTCTGGACCGCGGCACGAGCGGCGTCGTGCTGTTCGCCAAGTCGCAGCGTCTCGCGGAGGAGTTGCGGGCGAGATGGGGCGAAATCGCCGAAAAGACATACGTCGCGCGCGTCGAGGGTCGTCTCGCGGCGCCGTCTGGACGCTTCGAGTCGTATCTGCGCGACGACCCGCGCACCATGAAGGTCGCGAGCGTACGCGACCCGGAGCTCGGAAAGCTGGCGGTCACCAAGTGGCGGCGCGTCTCGGAATCCGGCGGCACGACGCTCGTCGAGGTGGATTTGCAGACTGGGCGGAAGAACCAGATACGGGTGCACTTTTCCGAGGCAGGCCATCCGGTCGCAGGCGACGTGAAGTACGGCGCGAAACCGGCCGCGCGCCTTTTCCTGCACGCCGCCAGACTCGTCGTTTCGCTCCCCGCAGGCAGAATGACGATTGAATCGCAGCCGGACAAGGAGTTTTTCGCATGATGAAACTTTCGCGCAGAGCGTTCATAGCAGGCTCGCTTGGAGCGGCAGGGGCAGCAATCGCCACCGGCGGCGCCGCAGCCGCTTTCGTCAAGTCCGCGCCGTTCGGCCGCGCACCTTCGCCGGAACGCCTGAAACGGATGCAGGCGTCGCCGAATTGGCGCGACGGCGCTTTCCGCAACCTCGAACCGCTCATTTCGCCGCAGCCCGTCGGCCCGGACGGCAAAGTCCGCCGCCGCGACGGACGGCTCAAAGTCTGGTGGAAATTCCTCTTCGCCGACAAGTCCGCGCTATTCCCGCCGGCTCCAATCCCTGTTTCGCACGAAGGCGCCGCCGCCATCAACGGCGACGACGACGACTTCGGCGTCTGGCTGGGGCATTCCAGCGTTTTCTTGCGCCTGGGAGGGAAAAACATCCTCATCGACCCCGTATTCAGCTCATACGCTTCGCCTGTGCCATTCATCAACCGCGCCTTCCCCGTGAGCGGTCGTCCCTGGAGCGCCGACGACTTCCCCGAAATCGACCTGCTCGTCATCTCGCACGACCACTGGGATCATCTGGACTACCCTTCCGTCACTGCGCTCATGCCGAAAGTTAAGGAATTCGCCTGCCCGCTTGGGGTCGGCGAATATCTTGAGGCCTGGGGCGCCGAACCGGAAAAGGTGCGCGAGGGCGACTGGTGGGAAACGCTGCGGCTCTGCGACGGCGAAATCTCTGCGACACTGACTCCGGGCCGCCACTTCTCCGGGCGCTTCGAGCGCATGAACATGACGCTGTGGGCGGGGTTCACGTTTTCATCGCGCCGCTCGCCGCTGCGCGTCTATTTCAGCGGCGACGGCGGCTGGGGCAGCCACGTCGCGGAAATCGGCCGCCGCATCGGCGGCTTCGACCTCGCCTTCCTCGAAAACGGACAGTACAACGAAAACTGGCCGCTCGTCCACATGGCCCCGACAGAAACCGCTCTCACGGCGTCCACCATCCGCGCCAGGGCCGTCGTCCCCATACACAACTCGCGCTTCGCACTCTCCCGACACTCCTGGTGCGCACCGCTCGACGCCATCTGCGAAGAAGCCGCCGGGCGCAACTGGCGTCTCCTCACGCCGCAAATCGGCCAGAGCTTCAGACTTGACGACACTGAACAGCCTTTCCCGAAATGGTGGAAAGATGAGATGGTGAGGGGGTGAAATGGTGAGGGATATCAATTTGCGATTTACAATTTACGATTTACAATTGCAATGAATCATTGGTTCAATTTGAACATTTACGCAAATGCCAAAATGGCACATTGATGCAATGCAATTGCAAATAGTAAATTGTAAATTGCAAATTGACATCCCTCACCACCCCACCATCTCACCATCTCCCCATCTCACCATCTCGGCGACAAGAAGGCCGGCGCCAATAGG
>CAMZET010000252.1 GCA_947305825.1 uncultured Verrucomicrobiota bacterium | reverse complement strand
ACACCGGCCTGATGAAGGCCGTGGAGAAGTTCGAGTACAAGCGCGGCTACAAGTTTTCCACGTACGCGACGTGGTGGATACGCCAGGCCGCCACTCGCGCCATCGCAGACCAGGCGCGCACCATCCGCATTCCGGTGCACATGATTGAGACCATAAACAAGCTCATGAGGGTGCAGAAGAAGCTCATACAGAAGCTCGGCCGCGAGCCGAACGAGAAGGAGCTTTCCGAAGAGATGTCCATGCCGCCGGACCAGGTGCGGGCGGTGAAGCGAATGGCCCAGCAGCCCATTTCGCTGCAATCAAAGGTCGGGGACAACGACGACGCCCACTACGGCGACTTCATCCCCGACCTCTCCAGCGAGAATCCTTTCGAGGTGACGGAGGGGCATCTGCTCCGCGACCGCCTCCGCGAGATTCTCGAGACGCTAACCGACCGAGAGCGGCAGGTCATCGACTTCCGCTACGGCCTATCGGACGGATACACAAGAACCCTTGAAGAGGTCGGCCGCCTCTTCAACGTAACACGCGAGCGCATACGCCAGATTGAGGCCAAAGCGCTAAGGAAACTCCGCCATCCGAGCCGGATGAAATCGCTCGGAGACTACCGCAACCAGTACCAGTAGCCTGGCGCGGTCAAACCAATAAACGAAGAAGCGAAGGAAGAAAGGACCGAAAAAATGATAGAACTATTTAGAACGAACACGGGGTCGGCTGCATTGCTGGCTCTGCTGTCATTTGCGGCGGGGGTGCTGGCGACGTGCCTGGTGTGCAAAGTCGCCTGCAAGGGGAGCTGCTGCAAGAAGCAGGCCCCCGGAGGCTCGTCCGGGAGGGGCGGCGCCGGCGCGGCGCAGCCAAACGGCGCACCGCGCCCGCCCAAACGCTCCGCGCAGCCGGCCGACGGCTCCATCGAAATCTACGTCGGCAACCTCAGCTACGACCTCACCGAGGAGCGCCTGCGCAAGGAATTCGAAGCGTTTGGCACGGTGAACTCGGCAAGAATCATCACCAACCGCTACAACGGCAAGTCCAAGGGCTTCGGCTTCGTCCACATGCCCAACGCCGACGAGGTCAAGGCGGCAATCGCCGCCTTGAGCGAGAAAGACATCCTCGGGCGCAAGATGCGCTGCAACGTGGCGAAGAATTCGTAGGCCGGCGGCAAGCCGCCGGCAGGTCAGCAGGGTGCATTTGGAGGCAGAGTCATGGCGAATGCGATGGTGCTTTTGGCGGAAGGCTTCGAGGAAGTCGAGGCCCTGACTGTCGTCGACGTGCTTCGGCGCGGAGGCGTCAAAGTCACGGTGGCGGCAGTCGGGGACTCGCTCGAGGTCGTCGGTGCGCACGGCATCCGCGTGACGGCGGACGCCCTGTTCGCCGGCGCGTCCGGCGGCGAATGCGACGCGCTCGTGCTGCCCGGCGGGCCGGGTACGCAGCAGCTGCGCGAGGACGCCCGCGTAATCGAGCGCGTGCGGCGGCAGAAGACGGAAGAGCGGCTTGTGTGCGCGATATGCGCGGCGCCGCTCGTGCTGGTGGATGCTCACGTCCTGGACGAGGGCCAGCACGTCACGTGCTATCCGACGTGCGTGATGGACCTCGACCGCGCCAGCGCCGGCGTGCCGGTCGTGGTGGACGGCAACGTGATTACCGGCCAGGCTCCCGGCGCGGCAATGCTGTTCGCGCTCGTCATCCTCCAGCACCTCATGGGCGACCCGGTCGCCCACAAGGTAGCGCGCGCGCTCGTCACGGACGTGCTCGACTAGCCGCGCCAACCGGAAACAGGCCACACTATTTGAAAGTCAAGTAAACATCAAGAAATGAACAAGAGAATCCTATCGGCGGCGGCGGCGCTCCCGCTCGCGCTCTTGGCGCAGACGTCCACGCCGCCCGGTTTCACCGACAACCTCGATGCCGCGTTCGACGCGGCACGCGCCGGCGGCAAGTTCATCTACGCCTGCTTCTCCGGCAGCGACTGGTGCGGCTGGTGCCGCAGACTCGAACGCGAAGTCCTCGCAAAGACCGAATTCCTCGAAGCCGTGACGAACGACTACGAGCTCGTCTACATCGATTCGCCGAGCGACACATCGCTCCTGTCGCCGCGCGCACAGGTCGAGAACCCGAAAATCGTCGAGCGCTACCGCATCTCCGGCTTCCCGACGGCGCTGGTGTTCGACCAGAACGGCGGCATAGTGGCGAGGACAGGATATGTCGAAGGAGGCGCGGCCAACTACGCTCGCCATTTGATGGAAATCAGGACGCGCGGCCCGGCGCTCAGGCGCGAGGCGGAACTCGCCGACAAGTACGTCAAGCCCTTCGCCATGCGCATGGAAGCGCTGATGGACGAAATGGTCTCCGCCTACGAGAAGTTTGTCGCCGACGGCGTGGCGGCAGGCCGCAGCGAACGCGAACTCCGCGAGGAGAGCGTAATTCTGCTTCCGGCGTACGTGCCGCGGGCGGAGGCGCTCATCGCCGATTTCAAGGTCCTCGAACTTCCGGCGGAAGTCGCCGCGCACCGCGAGCGCGAAATAGAGCGCGCGGAGAAGTTCCTCACTTCCCATTTGCCGCAATTATTTGTAGTGCTAGTGTAAC
>CAMZET010000251.1 GCA_947305825.1 uncultured Verrucomicrobiota bacterium | reverse complement strand
CCGCCCGTCATCGAATGCTTGCCGACCGTCACGAACTGGTGCGCCGCGCAGCAGCCGCCCACAATCGCGTAGTCCTGCAAATGCACGTCGCCTGCGAGCTGCACGGAATTGGAGCAGATGACGTGGTTGCCGAGAATCACGCCGTGCGCCGCGTGGCAGTACGCCATGAACAGGCAGTCGTCGCCGATTACCGTCTTCTCGCCGTCAGCCGTGCCGAGATGAATCGTCGCGAACTCGCGTATCACCGTGCGCGAACCGATTTCCACGTAGGAGACCGAGCCTTCCCGGTATTTCAGGTCTTGCGTCTTCATGCCGACGAGGGCGTACGGGAAGATTTGGCTCATGGGGCCGATGGTGGTATGGCCGTCGACGATTGCGCCATGGCCGATTTTCACGCCGGCGCCCAACTTCACGTCGCGCCCGACGTACGCGTTGGGTCCCACGGTGACGTCGTCCTCCAGGACTGCGCCGTCTTCCACTATGGCGGTTGGATGTATCTTGTTCATGATTGCCTCTTTCTTTGCAGTGCCGCCGGAAGCGGCGGATGCACCTGTTTTGCGGTTTGTTGCATTGTCAATTTGACGGGGAGCCGGCGAGGGAGCGGATTTGCGCGACGCATTTCGGGACGACGCCGGAGCGAGCGGCGACGGCGGCGGCGGCGCGACGGCCGAGAGCCGCCGCTTCTTCCGGAGAAGAGTACCATTTTTCCACGGTCGCGCGAAGCTCCTCCTCATCGGCGACCTGCGCAATGCCGCCGGAAGCGAGCAGGTCGCTCATGACCGGGCGGAAGTTCTCCGTGTTCGGGCCGACGGCGGTCGGCTTGCCGCAGAGGCACGGCTCAATCATGTTCTGCGAGCCGTGTTCGCAAAGCGACTTGCCGACGAACACCGCATACGCGATGCCGTAGAGGCCCATCAGTTCGCCTGTGGTGTCGGCGAGGAAGACGGCACTCTCGCCTGGCGGCACGTCGGCGGCGCTCTCGCCGCGTGTGCGGCGCACGCAGCGGAAACCGGCGCGGACGATGTTCGCCTCCACGGCGTCGGCCTTCTCGAAATGGCGCGGCGCGATGACGAGCCTGGCGTCCGCGTGGCCGTTTTCTAGGAGCGAACGGAAGATGCGGAGCATCGCCTCGTCCTCGCCGGGCCAGGTGGAGGCGCCGAGCAGAATCCTGCCGCCGCCTGCCCACGCCGAGAGTTCTTTCTCCTTGGCCTCGTTGCGGTGCGCCACGTCGAACTTGAACGAGCCGACCGTCTCAATCTGTTCTGGACGCGCACCGGCAGCCACGAGCCGTTCAGTGTCGAGCGCGGACTGCGAGAAAATGCGCTCGAAGCACCCGAAGACGTCCTTGAAAAGCCACTTCGCCCTGGCGTAGCGCGGCGCGGAGCGGTCGCTCACCCGCGCGTTCACCAGAAATACCGGCACGCTCATCTTGGCGGCGCGGCGTATGAAGCACGGCCAGATTTCGCTCTCGGTGAGCACGAGAGCTCGCGGCCGGACAAGCGCCAGCGCCGCCTTCACGAACGTCGGGAAGTCGAGCGGATTGTAAATCAGGACGTCTTCCTTCTCCACGCCGCCGCTCGCTATTTTCCAGCCCGTCGAACTCGTCGTCGAAAAGCAGAAGCGCACGCCCGGCTCCTGGCGGCGCCATTCGCGCATGAGCTGCAGCGCCACCTGCACCTCGCCCACCGATACCGCGTGGACCCAGACCGGCCTGGGGCCGGCCTGGAGACGCCGCACTATCTCGGCGGGATAGAGCGCGAAGCGGTCGCCCATGCGCGCCCGGTAGCCGCCGCGCCGGAGCATCCTCGCGAGGAACCCCGGCAGCAGAAACGGAAAAACCAGCGCAAACGCGAGGTTGTACGCCGCCCACTTCATCTGGCGGCTACGCCTTGAGCGTCCCGAAGGGAGAGAGCGTCTCGCCAGGCGCGACGTCCTTGAGCACTGGAGTGCCGGCGCACACGGTCGCGTTGGCGCCGACGGTCATGTGCGGCGCCGTGCACGAATTCGTGCCCATCAGCACGTAGTCGCCTATCTTGCAGTTGCCCGAAATCGAGACGCCGGGCGAAATCTGCACGAAGTCGCCCACTTCGCAGTCGTGCCCGACGCCGGCGCGCGCGTTCACTATCACGAACTTGCCGATGTCCGTGCCCACAGACACCACCGCCTGCGCCGCCACGTACGTGCCGTGCTTGAACTCCACGGTCGGCGCCACCTGCGCCGAAGGGTCGATGAGCGCCGGGAAATCGTGCCCCCGGAGACGCTTGTATATTTCCGCGCGCGTCTTGTTGTCGCCTATCGCGACGAACACCGACGCGCCGGGATAGTCCTTCGACGCCTGTTCGCAGCTGCCGAGCATCGGATAGCCCTCGAAATTGCCCTTCGCCTTCGCGGGGTCGTCGTCCGCAAACCCAATCAGGTTCCAGAGCGGCTGCTGCGCAGCGCGGTTGATGCGCTCCACGGTCCACGCCGCCTCACGGCCAAGCCCGCCCGCACAGCATATGAACAAATCTCTCATCTTGTTGTCTCCTTTCAAGAGTTTGCACTATTATACCAAATATTCCCCAGCATGCGCAAGGGCGCATCTCGCTT
>CAMZET010000250.1 GCA_947305825.1 uncultured Verrucomicrobiota bacterium | reverse complement strand
CATGCGCGAGGTGGCGGTGACGTTCAGGAACTGCGCGAAGATGGCCTGGGCGGTCTCCGGGCGGAGGTAGGCGACGTTCGAGGGGTCGTCTATCGGGCCGACCACCGTCTTGAACATGAGGTTGAACGGCTTTGGCTCGGTGAGTTCTCCGCCGCAGTACGGGCAGAAGAAGTCGCTGCCCGGCGTCCTGGGCTGGGGCTTCTTCTTCTGGTCCTCGTAGATGTCCTTTATCTGGTCGGCGCGCATGAGCTTCTTGCAGTCGCGGCACATCGTCATCGGGTCGGCGAACGTGTCGAGATGGCCGGATGCCTTCCAGATTTTCGGGTGCATGATGATGGTGGCGTCGAGGCCCGCGACGTCCTCGCGCCCGCGCACCGTGAACTGCCACCACGCCTGCTTGACGTTGTTCTTCAACTCGCAGCCGAGCGGCCCGTAGTCCCAGAAACCCGGCATCCCGCCGTAGATTTCCGACGAATGGTAAATAAAGCCGCGCCGCTTGCACAGCGACGTGAGCGCATCCAGCGATGATTTGTTCTCTTCTGCCATAGGGAATATTATAGCATATTTTCCCCCCGGCGGCTTGGCGGCGGCGTAGAACAACTCTACGACCTTGTGGACATAAAAGACAACCCTTCGCTCGTTCCTGATTCGGCCACAGGGGGCAATGGGGGCTTTGAAATCCTTTCCACTTACAACGGCGAAGGGTCTGAAGTTCCCGAAGGAACGCTACATATTCTACCACAATCCGCCCCCGCCCGTCAAGAGGGCGCGGCGGGCGCGCAGCGCTTCAGCGTCTCGCCCGCCGACACGGGCTCCGCCGCCGAACTCGCCGCTTCCATCTACACAAACCGCAGTCCGGCACAAACAAAAAAGCTTGGGACTCATTCTACGGGGAATACCCTTCGAGGTCAACCAAGCGACGATATTCTACCACAAACCGCCCCCGCCCGTCAAGGGGGCGCGGCGGACGGTAGGCGCTTCTCCGTCAAGGCGGATTGGGGAGACGAGAGCAGAAGAGTAGACGTCGTGAACAGAAGTTCGCCGCCGTGGATTTTCGTCAAAGGCAAGAGTACGCATGAAGCAAAGGTCGAAATAGCGGCGCTGGCGCTTGACAACCTGAAAGCGCAGCCGAATTATATTCAACTGCCGGGCAGCGACACCCCGGCATTGCGGCTGGATGGCGCGCTCTTCAAAGTGCCGCTGCGCAACCTGTTCCACGGCGCCGACAGGCGGTTGAGAATGAACGGACCGGCTGCAGCCGTCGTCGGCGACGTGCTGAACGCTTCGGTCGAAGTTCCTGGCGTGGGAGATTCGTGGCATTACAGGATAGCCGAAGTGAATTTCGGGAAACCTGCGTTCGTGCTCGTCACCGCCAAATCGTCTGGCGGCGATGCGGAAGTGGTGAAAATGCGGACGTTCTATTCGTTGAACGTAAAGGCGAACGGCCCTGCACGCGAACTTAATCACACAGAAGCCACCCGCCTTGACAGTGATAGTATAGCAAATCTCAAGGCAGCATGGCAAGCGCTCTTCGCGAAAAACCTATACGCGCACATTACGCAAACCGCCCCCGCCCGTCAAGGGGGCGCGGCGGACGCGCAGCGCTTCAGCGTCTCGCCCGCCGACACGGGCTCCGCCGCGACCGTGGACGCGAAAGACGCGACGCTCGACAAGACGAAAATTGCGGACGCCGTGCTGTTCGTCAGGCTGCGTTCCGAAGAACCGTTACTCACCAGCGACTATGAAACGTCCGCGAAGGAAACGGTGCGCCTTGGCGACATCGTTCCGCCGGATATTCTACCACAATCCGCCCCCGCCCGTCAAGAGGGCGCGGCGGACGCGCAGCGCTTCAGCGTCTCGCCCGCCGACACGGGCTCCGCCGCCGAACTCGCCGCTTCCGACGTCGCCAAAATCGACGCCGCGCTCCTCCGACTCTTCAGGCCCGACGCCTCCGGCAGCCTCCTCGCCGCTTCCAACCGTGAATTCATGGGCGCGTTCCTCGAGGAAATCGGCGCCACTGGCCTCCAGAACGCCGACGGCACCGCCACCGCCGAAGCCGAACTCCGCGCGCAGCGCGCCCTCATGACCGCCCTCTTCGGCAACTCCCTGGAACTCCAGACAATCGCCCGGGCTCTCCTCGAACGCAAATCCGACCTCGGCCTCGCCTCCCTCCAGCGCACCCTCTTCAAATCCGCCGGCGCCCTCCTCTCCCTGAAGGCACGCGCCCCTTCCCTCGCCATCACCGACGCCCTCCGCTCCGCCGTCACCCACTACATCGAATGGCGCGCCCTCCAAAACGTGCAGACGGGCCTCTCCTTCCGCCAGTACTTCGCCCAGCAGGCCAACGACATGTTCTCCCCGGCCGCGACCGAACTCGAAAAGTCCCTCGCCGCGCTCCTCGAAGCCGACCGCTTCGACCTCGTCATGCAGACCTACGCCGCGCTCGCGGTTTCCGGCGCGACGCTCTCCGTCTATGCGCAGCCGGGGCTTGTGATGCTCATCGGGCTTGCCGCGAAGAACGCGATCCTCATGGTCGAATACGCCAATGAGAAGCGGCGCGATGGATTGGGTATCGCACGCTCCGCGATAG
>CAMZET010000249.1 GCA_947305825.1 uncultured Verrucomicrobiota bacterium | reverse complement strand
CCTTTCATTTGCTGGTTTGAGAAAATCGTCACTTCTTCGAGCCCGCCTTCATGCCTTCCACGAACGCGGCCCACGAAAGCGGAATCTCGCTTGGGAGCGAAAACCTGTTCTTCGCGACGCACGCGGGGCTTCCGACGGTGCGGATGATACGCTCGCCTCCGTCCGCCCCCACCGGCGCGGCCTTCCCGGTCGTCGAGTCCACGCGCATCCTTCTCGTCGCGAAGAGGACCGCGTCGGCCCATTCGGTCAGGAGCGAGTTCGCGCTCTTGTGGAGCCTAGGCTGGTACCTGTCGTAAGCCGCATGCTCGGGGTCCTCGAACCTAACCACCGCGCTGTGGGCGATGAGGATTATCGCCATGCCCCTCTTCGAGCGGATCTCGTTCAGGAGCTTCACGATCTCGCGCCAGTAGGTGAGCGCGTATGTGAAGCCCTTGCCGTAGCCGCCGTCGGCCTTCTCGATGGATTTGACTCCGTAGTCCTGGCAGACCTTGTCCCAGATGAGCCTCTCCATCCAGTCCGCCGAATCGATGCAGAGCGTCCTGAACTCGTGCTCGCCGTCGCGGACCGCCTTGAGCTGCTGGACCGCCTCGTCGTAGGACGTGCAGAGCGGAAGCTTCGAGCAGTCGATCTCCGAGAGACCGTCCTCGGTCTGCAGGAAGAGGCACCCGGGAGAGGATGCGGCGAAGGTACTCTTCCCGATTCCCTCCTGCCCGTAAAGAAGTACCCTAGGCGGGGTCTGCTCCTTACCGGTGGTTATCGTAGACAATATGTCCATTTTGTTTCTCCTTTGTTTTGTGCGTGAAAAAGGCGGACGACAAGAGGCCGCCCGCCAAAGTGAAGTCGCGGATGACAGGCAAAGGCTACACGTCGAGAACCATCATGTCCTCGGTGCGCGTGGGCCAGACGTTTTCGCTGCGGCACTTGCGCAGTTCCGCTATCGCGCGCCCGTTCTCGACGGCGCACGACTCGAGAAGTCCGTCAGTGAGCTTCCACACGCCGCAGCGCATGGGCTCGCGCTTTTCGACCGCGACCAAATAGCAGTCGGGCACGATTCCGCCGCCGCTTGCGATGCGCAGCACCTCGCGGTAGAAAGCGAGCTGGTGGACATATCCGAAACGGCGGGCGTCGCCCTCGAAATAGTCGAGCGTCTCGGTGCTCTTGAGATCCACGATGACGGGATGTCCGCAGTAGTCCGGGCGGAACCAGTCCAGTCTCGCCTGGCAGGGCTCGCCGCAGCACGTCGTGCGGACGGTCTGCTCCGGCAGCCCCTCGTCCAGAAGCTCGCTGGCGACCGGGTGCGCCCAGACGCTTTCGCGCATCTTCGACATGAGAGCGAAGTCGCTCCCCGAGACTATCTCCTTCTTCTGCGCGGCGGCCCACTCGCGGTAGGCCTTCGTGTTGCGCCCGAAGGGTTCGCCGGTCTTGGCGTTCACCGGACCCGAGGAAACCAGGTATTCCTGCTCGAACCTCGCGCGTCCCTCGAGGACGAGCACGTGGAGCGCACGACCGAGGACGAGGGCGGGAGATTCCGCCTGCTCGATCTCGCCCGAGAGCTTCCGCTTGTACAGAAGCGGAGCCTTGCGGAAATCGGCCAACATGTGGCTCGAAAGATACAGTCCGTCGCGCGTCGCCTTGTGGTATTCGGCCGCGTCGACGTTTGCGAACACGTTTGGATTCAATTCCATTGCTTTTCCTTTCTTTGCTGTCGGGGTGAAGGGGGGGCGCAGCCCCGGTCTCCCCATTGGCTTATACGACCCCGGAAGCGTGCTTTTAACGGCGGAGCGTTCCGCCGCCTTCCGGCTCTCCCCGAGGCCGCATCCCCTTATACGACATTTCCGCAATCTCCCTAACGGCGAAGGCACGCCAGCCGGCCGCGAAGGACCGGCGGAGCGGAAAGTTCCCTTCATCCCTTGCATATCATCGTCCCGTTGTGGGGCTCGAATCCGCAATGGACCGCCTTCATCTGGATCGACTGGAGTATCTTGCGGCGGAACTGCATCAGTGTGCAGGACATCCACGCCGCGATCTGTTCCTGCGTGTGCTCGTGGAGAAGATAGTCCAAAGCCAAACGCTCGTCCGGGTCGAGGAACTCCAGAAAGTCGGAGAGCGCCCATGCGTAGAGCATCCTCTCCAGCGCATGGCGGTCGGGGATGACGCACGGGTCTATAGTCCTCGCGAAATCCGACGGTTCCGCCGGCGCGTCAATGTCGCCCCACGCCTTCGCGACGATTCCGAGGTGCTGATGCACGAACTGGCGCTTCTCGCGCTTGAGGTATCTCACGAAGTCTATCTTCGCCGAGGCGATGCGTTCGTAAAGGTACGTCTTGAGGGACGCGCGCGCGGGGTCCCAGTTCTTGAGGGAATCCCTGCACACGCAGAAGAAGTCCTGCTCGATGTCGGGGATGTCGCTTACGCTTATGACGCCGCTCAACGCGAGATCCCTCGCCACGCGGTGGAGGTGCGGCTTCATCATCTCGTACATGGCCGTCTGGTCCTCGACGGACGGCATTCCCTCGGGGTCGAAGCGCATGTTCAGCTCGACGTCGCTCCCCTCGTCGCGGGGCGCCCTCCAGCGGCGGCCGTGAATCCTCTTGGCTCC
>CAMZET010000248.1 GCA_947305825.1 uncultured Verrucomicrobiota bacterium | reverse complement strand
GGCATCTTCGGCTCGGAGACGTTCTCCGACGAAATGCGCCGCCGCATCGAGAGCCGCCTCCACATCGAATGCTTCGACATCTATGGTATGACTGAGACCGGCGGCATCGGCACCACCGGCCAGGACTGCCGCGCCCACGCCGGCATCCACGTCTGGGACGACCACTACATCACCGAAATCGTCGACCCCGTCACCGGCAAGCCGGTTCCCGACGGCGAGTACGGCGAGGTCGTCTTCACTTCGCTCACGCGCGAGGCGATGCCGATTTTCCGCTACCGCACGCACGACATTTCGCGCGTCGTAAGCCGCGAAAAATGCGAATGCGGCCGCACGCACATCCGCATAGACCGCATCACGGGACGCACCGACGACATGCTGATTGTAAAGGGCGTCAATTTCTATCCGCGCCAGGTCGAACAGGCTCTCATGGAAATCCCGGGCGTCAAGGACGAGTTCCAGATTATCCTCGAGGAGCGCGACGGGATGACGGACGTGACGATAAACGTGGAAGCAGAGCCCGGCGTGACCGGCCACACCGTCGCAAAACACCTCCGCGAGCGTCTCGGCTTCCTGCCGAAGGGCGACGTGTTCCCCGTGGGAGCGCTGCCGCGCAGCGAGGGGAAGGCCAAGCGGGTCATACGCAAGCGAAAGGAGGCTTGAGCCATGCGGCAGGAAGCGAAGAGGCTGAAGCTTGGCGTGCTCGGTTCCGGGGCGGGGTCGAACATGCAGTCCATCGTGGAAGCGTGCGCGGCCGGGACCCTGGACGCAGAGATACGGCTTGTGATAAGCGACGTCGCGGGCGCGAAGATTCTGGAACGCGCCGCGGCAAGCGGCATTCGGGCGGTCCACCTCGACTGCTCGCCTACGAAGACGACTCTCCAGGGCGCCGCCGAAGAGAAGTGCATACAACTCTTGCGCGAGGCGGGCGTGGACACGGTCGTCCTCGCCGGTTTCATGAGGATAGTGAAGCCCGAGCTGCTGAACGCGTTTCCGAACCGCGTGCTCAACATACACCCTTCGCTGCTGCCGGCGTTTCCTGGCATCGCCGCATGGAAACAGGCGCTAGACTACGGCAGCAGATACGCCGGCGTCACGGTCCATTTCGTGGATGCGGGCACGGACACCGGCCCTATCATCGTCCAGCGCGCCGTGCCGGTGATGCAGGACGACACGCCGGAGACCCTTCACGCCCGCATCCAGGTAGAGGAGCACATAGCCTACCCGGAAGCGCTGCGCCTTCTCGCGGCGGGCCGACTGAGCATCGAAGGGCGCAAGGTGCGCATTCTCGACTGACACGACCGACCAGTCCAACAACCATTTATTGTCCGCTGCTGACTATGAAGATACTTGTGACAGGAGGCAAGGGGATGCTCGGACGCACATTGGTGCGCGAGCTGGGCGGGCGCGACGGCCACGAGATGGCCGTGGCCGACCTCCCCGACTGGGACATTACCGACGGCGACGCTTTCACGGCCAAGGTTCTCGCAGCCGCGCCGGATTTGGTAATCCACTGCGCCGCGATGACGAAGGTGGACGATTGCGAAGAGAAGCGCGAGCTGGCGTTCCGCCTCAACGAAGAGGGGTCGCGAAACGTTGCGCTGGCGGCAAAGGCGGCCGGCGCGCGCCTGATTGCCATTTCGACCGACTACGTGTTTTCGGGCGAACCGCCGCGCGAACCCTGGGCCTGGAGCGAAAGCGACATCCCGCGCCCAAGGACGGTATACGGCCTTTCCAAATACGCCGGCGAGCAGATGGTCTCCATGATACATCCCGATGCCGCCATACTGCGCATCGCGTGGCTCTACGGCGCCGGCGGCCCGAGTTTCGTGCACACGATGGCGCGGCTCGGCGCGGAAGGCGGCGCACCGCTCAAAGTCGTCGACGACCAGCGCGGCAACCCGACGAGCACCAACGCCGTCGCAGACGTCGTGCGCTTCCTGCTAACGCGCCCGGACGTCGCCGGCATAGTCCACGCCACGTGCGAAGACCAGTGCTCGTGGTACGACTTCGCCCGCGAAATCAAGCGTCTCCTGGGCGAGCGATTCCCGCGCGAAATCGTCCCGTGCACTACGGAAGAATTCCCTCGCCCGGCTCCGCGCCCAAGAAACTCCGCCCTGAAGAAGAGCGTCCTCAACCTTCTCGGCTACAGGACGCCCACGTGGCAAAAGGCTCTCTCGGACTTCATCAGCGAGGAGTTCGGCCGGCAATGAGCTCCTTGAAAGACGTTCGCCAGGAATACTACGACGAAAGCGCCCGCGCAAGAATCGTGCTGGCAGACGCGACGGACGCAGCGCAGCGTCTGGCGCTCGGTCATCTTTCCGGGCCTGCGGCGACGGCGGCGCTCGCGGAACATCTTGCCATTGCCGCCGTGCTCGGCGCGGAAACGAGCCTGCCCGACGAGACTCTCATCCTCCAGGTGCAATGCTCCGGGCCGCTGGGCGGCATCACCGTAGAATGCACGGCCGCCGGCACTCTGCGCGGCTTCACCGTCAAGAAGACGATTGACGAATTCGATTGCCTCGAAAAGCCGGACATGGCAAAGCTCCTGGGCAAACGCATCTACCAGGTGACGCGCTCGGTGCCGGGCCGGATTCTTTCGCAGG
>CAMZET010000247.1 GCA_947305825.1 uncultured Verrucomicrobiota bacterium | reverse complement strand
CGAAGGGACGGGCCTGGGCCTTTCCATCTGCAAGCGCCTCGTCGAGGCCATGGGCGGGAAGCTCACCGTCGAGAGCGAACCCTGGAAAGGCTCTACATTCCGCGCCATCATTCCCGGCGTAAAGACGTGCAACGCGCCCGCCGGCCAGGATTCTCAAAGACCATATGTGAAGCCGGACAAGCTCCCGCGCCGCGTCCTAGTCGTCGACGACTCGTCCGTGAACCGCGCCGTGCTGACCGCTTTCCTCCGCAGGGCGGGCGTCGCCGCTATTGACCATGCGGTGGACGGCATGGACGCGCTCGCGAAACTCCGCGAGGCCGCCGACTCCGGCTCGCCGCACGATTTCGTCCTTTCCGACTATTGGATGCCCAACATGAGCGGGCTCGAGCTCATCGTGAAAATCCGCGCCGACGAGCGTCTGCGCGACCTCCCCGTATTCGCGGTCACCGCAGACACCGAGTCGCGCAGCGACGGCCGCGCCAGGCTCTTCAACGGCATCCTCCTCAAGCCTCTGACCTACACGAGGCTCATGGAGCTCTTCGCCGCCTCCGTTCCGTCGGACGGCCCGCGTCCGGACGGCGGGAAGGGGGGTGTCGCGCCATGACCGCCGCCGCTCTCTTGCTCGCCGCGTCGCTCCTGCGCTTCCTCGACCCGTGGACGAGCCTGTACCAGACCGACGACGACGCGGAGGGCGCCCGTCTCGCCGCCGACCCCGGCTATTGGCCGGTGCCAAACGGCCTCGCCGACCCGCTGGCCGAGCATCCGCGCCCGCGCGTCATCCATTCCTGCTTCCGCTTCGCCGCTCCGGAAGATGCCGCCGCCGCCAGCGCCTCCGCAGCCTCGCAAATCTCCGAGCTCTTTAAGGTCAATCAGGTCGGCTATCTGCCGTGGGCCCCGAAGTTCGCCTACCTGGGCGCCTGGCTCGGCCCCGAATACGGCCCTTGGGAACCTCGCGAACCGCTGCCGCCATGGGAACTCGCGGACGCCGCGACCGGCGCGACCGTCTACGCGCCGGGCGTGCCGCCGCGCCTGCGCGTCGCCGACGCCACCTCCAAGGATGGCGCACCATTCACCGGCGAAATCACCTACGAAATGGACTTCTCCCAAGTCACGCGCGAAGGCGAGTATTTCATCCGCATTCCCGGCGTCGGGCGCAGCCACCCGTTCCGCATCGCCGGTGACGCCGCGCTCGACGCCTTCCGCGTCCATATGCTCGGCCTCTACCACAAACGCTGCGGCATCGCCAAGGAAGAACCCTGGACGCACTGGACGAGCGGCGCCTGCCACACGAACGTGGTGCGCGGCTCCTTCCCGCCGGAGGAGGGAACGCTCTCGCCCAAGGTGCGCTGGTTCGAGATAATCCGCGACAACACGCCGTGGGACGCCGGAAAGTGCCTGGCAATCTCCGGCGGCTGGCACGACGCGGCCGACTACGACAGGCGCCCGGCGCACTTGAACATCGTCGGCGACCTCTGCGCCGTCTACCTCATGCGCCCAGACAATTTCACGGACTCGCAGCTCCGCCTGCCGGAGCGCGCCAACGGCATTCCAGACATCCTCGACGAGGCCGAATGGGGCCTCAGGCACCTGCTCGCCGCCCAGCAGCCCAACGGCGGCGTCGGCACCTGGATTGAGACGACGCGCCATCCCGTGCCAGGCAGCGTGGCCGAGCGCGACGACCTGCGCTATGCGCTCTCCCGCGCCACGCGCCGCAGCTCCCTCGCCTACGCCGCACACGCCGCTCTCCTCGCAAGAACCTGCCACGCCTTCCGCGATAAATACCTCAAATCCGCCAAGCGCGCCTGGGACTTCGCACTCGCCGCAAGACCGCAAAGCGACATATTCGAAATCCGCCGCCGCCGCCTCCGTTTCTTCTCCAAGTCCGAAATTGTCGAATGGGACGAAGACGCCCGCTTGCCGTCGCGCGAACTCGTCAAGGCCGCCATCAACCTCTTCGCGCTCACGCTCGACGAACGCTACTTCGCGGCGGTGCAAGCCGCCAAAGAGCAAGTGCTCCACGACGTGAAGCACGAGGCCTGGAAGTGGCCTCCGCTGTCCTTCTCCGGCGAACTCGCGCTCGGGCTCCCGGTGGACACCCCCGCCTGGCAGCGCTCATGCATCGGCGAATTCATGGAAAAGTGGCGCACTCGCACCTTGAGCGTCGCCCGCTCCATCCTCGACCAGACCTCGCGCGCCTATGCGTACCGCGCACCCTGGTGGGCCCCGCGAGAGGGCTGGGTCGCCTCCATGAGCTGGGGACAGTGCCACCCGCTGCGCCGCGCTCAGTATCTCGTCGCCGCTCACGGCTTCGGCGGCAATGACGCCCCAGCCTTCCTCGAGGCCGCGTCTCTCGCCAACGACTTCCACAACGGCTGCAACCCGCAAGGCTCGACCCTCACCAGCGGCCTCGGCCGCTCATTCCCCGTCGCCTTCCTCGATTTGCCCTCCTATGTCGACGGCATCGCCGAATACGTCCCGGGAATAACGCCATACCGCTGGAACTACGGCATACCACCCAAGGTCGTGGAACTCGTCTTCGGCGGCGACAAGGCGCGCGCCTCGCGCTGGCCTGTCTGGCGCCGCTGGGGAAACCTCGAAAACCAG
>CAMZET010000246.1 GCA_947305825.1 uncultured Verrucomicrobiota bacterium | reverse complement strand
TGGTTTTTGATTTCGACTTTTTCGGCGGCTGGGCCGGTTTGCTTTCCTCCATGAATTCCGATATGTCGAACTTTTTGCTGCTCATCGCTTGCTGGCTTCCTTTTCTTCGCAGCCGTCGTATATGAACAGGCGGCAGTCGATGGGTCCGTTGTAGAACGGGACGCGGTTCCTGTAGTAAAGGTTTACGCACCTGGCGAGGTCAGGGTTGCCTGTGATGAGGCCCCCCATCCAACCGGCGCATTTTTGGCTGAGGAATTCACCGATGCGCTGGTAGACTGGCGCGAGTTCTTCGTAGGTGCCCAGGCGTATGCCGTATTCGGGGTTGAAGAAGATGCATCCCTTTTCTTCTGGTATGGGAGTATCGGCGAAGTCGCAAGGGGAGAAGCGTATCAAGTCGGCCACTCCGGCGGCGATTGCGTTGGAATGGGCGTATTCCACGGCTTCGGGGGAGATGTCAGTGGCGATAATGGGCGGGAGCGAGTCGTGACGCTCCTCGTCGCGCGCTTCGAGGAGCATTTCCTTCCAGATTTGTTCCGGGGTGGCGCCGGCGGTCTGTCGCGGGGCGACGCGCGGAGCCCTCTCGCCAGGTATCATGCGGTTGTAGCCCTTGATGGACTGGAAGGAAAAATGGCCCTTGAGCGAGCCTGGAGCCTTGTTGGCGGCTATCATCGCCGCTTCTATGGCCGGAGTGCCGCTGCCGCACATCGGCGAGACGAACGGCGTTTCCCCCTTCCACCCCATTGCCATCAGGCACGCGGCGGCGAGAGTCTCCTGCATCGGCGCGGAACCGGGTATCTTGCGGTAGCCGCGCTTAGAGAGCGGCTCGCCTGACGTGTCTATGTAGATTATGACCTCGTCGCGCTCCCAGTACACGAACACCGACGCACCGTGCGTCGAACCGCCGGAGTCGGGACGCTGCTGGCACTTCTCCCTCATCCTGTCCGCTATCGCGTCCTTCACGTAAAGGCTAGGCAGGCGAGTGTCGCGAATCGTGCTGTTGTGGACTATCGACGACACCGAAAAATAGCCGTCTGCTTCGAGTATGTTCTCCCAGTCGATGGAAAACGCCTTCTGGTAGAGCTGGCGGATGTTGAAGCAGCTGCAGCGCAGGAGCGGCACCAGGACGCGGTGCGCGGTGCGAAGGCGGAGGTTGAGCCGCATCACGTCGCGCATCGCCCCGCGAACCACCACCGTGTTCTCGGTAGTCTCTATGGGCGTGTAGCCCATCTTGCGGACTTCGATGTCAGTCCAGCGGGAAAGCTCCTTCGCGCAAGATATTATTATCGGGTAGTTGCTGTCGGTGAATAGGCGCATTTCAGCTCACCTTCAAAGGCATGATTACATAGAGGAACGGGATGGTGCACTTGATGACGGCGGGCGAATGACCGTCGTTCAGCAGGAAGCGCACCTCGTCGTCGTCTATCGCCTTGAGCGCGTCGAGAATGTAGGCCGGGTTGAAAGTTATTTCAATCTCCTCGCCGTCGTACTTTATTGGAACTTCGTCGCGGGCCTCGCCGACCTCTAGGGCGCTGGAGGAAATCTGCAGGAGGTTGCCGGAGAAGGTGAAGAGAGTGGAACGCACGTCGCTGGTCATGACGCTGACGCGCTCCAGGGCGGTGACGAGGAGCTGGCGCTCGACGGACACCGTGAACGCGCTCTGGCGCGGTATGACCTGCTCGTAGTTCGGGTAGACGTCCTCGACGATTTTGGAATAGAGGACGGTGGAGCCGATTTTGAAGCTGAGCTGGGAGCCGTTGAGCTTGATTTCGACGATGCCCTCGGAAGAGAGGATGCGCTGGAGTTCGCCGACGGTGCGGATGGGGATGGTGATGCGCAAATCCTGGCCGACGGGGTCATCGAGTTCCTTTTCGACGAGGGCGAGGCGGCGGCCGTCGGTGGCGACCATCGTCATGCGGCCGGCGGCGAAGGAAAGCAGCACGCCCTTGAGAGCGCGGCGCGTGTCGTCCTGCGGCGCCGCGTACGCCGTCTTGCGCAGCATCTCCTTCAGCAACGGCTGGTCTACGCGGTATGCCTCGCCCTCGCCTTCGCTCGGAAGCGGAGGGAACGACGACGCAGGCATGCCGACAAGCTTGTATTTGGCGCTCCCGGCGCGGATGGAGGCGCGGTCGTTCTCGTCCACGCTCACTTCCACCACCCCCTCCGGGCAGCACGACACCACGCTGAACAGCACCTTCGCCGGCAATGTCGTCTTCCCGGGCTCTTCCACTACGGCGTCTATTTCGGTGAACATCGACAAATCAAGGTCGGAAGCCGTGAAGCGCAACTTGCCGTCCACCGCCTCGAGCAGCACGTTCTGCATTATCTGCAACGGCGCCTTCGCCCCCACTATGCTCTGGACCCCCTTGAGCCCTTCCGCAAACTTCATGCGTGTAATCGAAAACTTCATGTTCCTCTCCGCCTTTCTTCTTTCGTCTTTCTCTTCTGTTCTTCAGTTCTTCAGTTCTTCCTCTGCGGCGCCTAGCGCTTCAGGCGTCCTTTTCCGCTCACGATGCGCGTTGCCGTATAGTATACCAAATACTTCTATTATTGAAAATAGCCTTAATAGTCTTATTATGCCTGTAGACACTGTTGACAACTCCGCCAGACCCCTCGTTTTCGGGCTCGAAAGCCGCTT
>CAMZET010000245.1 GCA_947305825.1 uncultured Verrucomicrobiota bacterium | reverse complement strand
TTCGTTTTTCACCCATAACGCTTTCACCTATATTATACCAAATTATGCGCCGCCGCGCCTAGCGGGGACAAGAGGCAGGAGGACAGGGGGAAAATGAAAAGCGGGATGATGGCAGGGGGGCAGAAGATGCAAGAGGAAAGGATGTCTTGAGACTTGCGCTATGCGGTCAGGCAGGAAGTCGGAAAATATGGTAAAATACTTGTCCTATGAGCGAAGAAGAGAAGAACGGAGATGGCTTGGAGACGGCGGCCGACGCGGCCATAGCCGGCACGCTGGAAGACGTAAGCATCGAGGAAGAGCTTTCACGCGACTACATCGACTATTCGATGAGCGTGATTGTCGGGCGCGCGCTGCCAGACGTGCGCGACGGCCTCAAACCAGTCCACAGGCGATGCCTCTACGGCATGTACCGCCTCAACCTCGGCCCAGGCGTCAAGCACAAGAAGTCCGCCAACGTCGTGGGCGAGGTCATGGGCAAGTTCCACCCGCACGGCGACTCGTCGATTTACGACACGATAGTGCGCATGGCGCAGCCCTTCTCCATGCGCCTACCGATGGTGGACGGCCACGGCAACTTCGGCTCGATAGACGGCGACAGCCCGGCCGCGATGCGCTACACCGAAGTGCGCATGCACAAGGCCGCAGAAGAAATGCAGGAGGACATCGAGAAGGACACCGTGGACATGGTGCCCAACTACGACGAGACGCAGCTCGAGCCGTCTGTGCTGCCGGCGAAGCTGCCGAACCTGCTGCTGAACGGTTCGTCCGGCATCGCGGTGGGCATGGCAACGAACATACCGCCGCACAATCTGGGAGAGCTCTGCGACGGGCTCGACTACTACGTGCAGCACCGCGACGACTGCTCGGTCGAAGACCTGATGAAGTTCGTCAAGGGGCCCGATTTCCCGACGGGGGCGCAAATCTGCGGCTACAACGGCATCGCGGCGATGTACAAGCTCGGGCGCGGCCAGCTCACCGTGCGAGGCAAGGCCGAAATCGAACGCCTCTCAAACGGCCGCGAACGCATCATCATCACCGAAATCCCGTACGCGGTGAACAAGCGCGAGATGCTCATCCACATGTCCGACCTCGTGAAGGACAAGGTTATCCAGGGCGTGAGCGACATTCGCGACGAGTCCAAGGCGGACATCCGCATAATCGTGGAGGTCAAGCGCGACGCGATGGCGGAAATCGTGCTCAACAACCTCTACAAGCACACGCAGCTGCAGACGACGTTCGGCGCAATCATGCTGGCGATCGACGGCGGAAGGCCGAAAATCCTCAACCTTCACGACTTCTTCCGCGCCTACACCGACCATCGCTTCGACGTGCTGACGCGCCGCACTCGCTTCGAGCTGAAAAAGGCGCAGGCGCGCAAGCACATTCTCGACGGACTTCTCGTCGCCATCGACAACCTGGACGAGGTAGTCTCGATGATACGCTCGTCGCGCAACCGCGACGAGGCCAAGGCGCGGCTCGTCGAGCGCTTCGGCTTCACTGAGCCGCAGGTGAACGCAATCCTCGAGATGCGGCTCTACCAGCTCACGGGGCTGGAGCGCGACAAGCTCACCGACGAACTCGCCAAGCTGCTCGCGACCATCGCCGAACTCGAGGCCATCCTCGCCGACCCGGAGAAGGTGTACGCGCTCATCCGCCAGGATTTGGCGGACATCAAGGCGCGCTACTGCTCCAAGGCAGAGGCCAAGCGCCGCACGGAAATCGTGCCGGACGAGAACGAGGTCTCGGTGAAGGATTTGATACCTGACGAGCCGTGCGTGATAACGCTTTCGAACCGCGGCTACATCAAGCGGGTGCCGCTGACGGAATACCGCGAGCAGCGTCGCGGCGGCGCGGGCGTCAGGGGCGCGCAGGTCAAGGAGGAAGACTTCATCCGCCTCGTCTTCGTCGCCCAGACCCACGACTCCATGCTCTTCTTCACCAACACCGGCCGCCTATTCCGCAAGGAAGCCTACCAGATTCCGGAAGGCGCCAAGACGAGCTTCGGCAAGCCGCTCATCAACCTCCTCGACCTCCAGGAAGGCGAGCAAATCCTAGAACTGCTGCCGATACGCGAAGTCACCGACGAAATGGACGTGTTCTTCGCGACGCGCAACGGCACGGTGAAGAAGACGTCGCTCCTGGAACTCGAGCGCGTGAACAAGAACGGCAAGCGCGCGCTGAACATCGACGAAGGCGACGAGCTGGTGGACGTGCGTGTCGTGAGCGGCGACGAGGATGTAATCATGTTCACGCGCAACGGCCGCGCGATGCGCTTCGCATCGGCCGACGTGCGCCGCATGGGCCGCTCGGCGACGGGCGTAAGGGGCATACGTCTGCGCGAGGGCGACGCCGTCGTCTCGCTCGACGCGGTGGACGACTCGAAGACGCTTTTCATCGCGACAGAGAACGGCTACGGCAAGAGATGCGAGTTCAAGGAGTTCGCGCGCCACGGGCGCGGCGGACAGGGCATGATTGCAATCAAGGTGGAGGAGAAGAACGGCGCCGTCGTCGCCGCCCATGCGGTGTCGGACGACGAGCACGTGATTTCGATTACGAGCGACCAGCAGATGGTGCGTTCGCCCGTCTCGCAGTTCAACGTGTACGGGCGCTATTCGCGCGGCGTGAAGCTCGTGCGCCTCTCCGAGGGAGC
>CAMZET010000244.1 GCA_947305825.1 uncultured Verrucomicrobiota bacterium | reverse complement strand
GAGCGGCTGAAGCGCGTCATGGAGAAAGAGCACTATGACGCCGCGCTCAAGTACATGAAGATCGACTATGTGCCGATAGATGGCAAGCTCTATTACGAATACGCTGACGAACTATTGAAGCACGTGCGCGAACTTGCCGAGCTGGAGAACGCCGTCGATATTTCTCACGACAAGACGGTCGAAATCGTGCTGACGGACAAGGAACTCGACAAGTTAGTGGAGCGATTGACGGCGGCTAAGGGCTGCCGCCCTACCGAATGCCGCGCCGTGTATGTGGGGCATGATGTCATCATGGGGAACGACGCGAAGGAGGCGTTCGCCGAGCGTGGGATCGCCGTCCACAGGATTCCGCAGTACTACTATCCTGAACTGGAGGGCTGAAAATGGAATTGAAAGGTTTTCAGATTGACGCGATGTGGCGTCTGGCGGAGGCGATGCGCGTGCTTCTTCGCCGCGACATCATCCTCAAAAGTCCCACGGGTAGCGGCAAGACGATAATACTCACGCACTTTATGCGCGAATACATGCGCGATGATCCTGGCGCGTGCTTCGTGTGGCTCACGCCCGGCAAGGGCAACCTCGAAGAGCAGTCGAAGTCGAAGATGGATCGCTACTGCCACAACGCCTCGACGAAGCTTCTCTCCGACGTGATGACTGGCGGGTTCGCGGCGGGCGATGCGGCTTTCATCAACTGGGAGAAGTTGACGACAAAGAGTTCCAACGCGCTGAAGGATTCGGAGCGGACAAACTTCATCGAATGGATCGAGAAGGCGCGTGCGGCGGGCGTCGCGTTCAAGGTGGTGGTTGATGAGAGCCACCAGAACTTCACCGAGAAGGCGGAAAGGATCGTGGAGCTGTTCAAGACGGACAAGATCATCCGCGCATCGGCGACACCGAACAATGATCCGAATGCGATTCTAGTCGAGGTGCGGGAGGAGGACGTAATCGCCGAAGGACTCATCAAGAAGCTCATCCAGATCAACCCCGACTTCCCGAAGCGGCTCAATCTCTCTGGCGGCGAAACGCCGACGGGCTATCTGCTGGGGCGGGCGATGGAGAAGCTCGACGAGCTGAAGCGGCGGTTTGCGGCGGCAGGCGCACCAGTAAATCCGCTTCTCGTCGTGCAGTTGCCGAACAACTCGGATGCACTGTTGGGCGAAGTAGAGGCGTGGTTCGCGGCGCGGCATCTGGACGTGGAGTCGGGGACGCTTGCCGTGTGGCTCGCGGACAGGCATGACAACATAGACGGCATCGAGCGCAACGACGCGCCGCAGCGCGCGGTCGTCATCAAGCAGGCGGTGGCGACGGGCTGGGATTGCCCGAGGGCGCATATCCTCGTGAAACTGCGCGAGAACATGGATGATATATTCGAGGTGCAGACGATTGGGCGCATCAGGCGGATGCCGGAGGCGAAGCATTATGGCGACGACGCGCTCGACAGCTGCTATCTCTACACATTCGACGCTAAGTTCACGACCGGCGTCAAGGCGTCGCTCGAGAAGAGAGCGCTTGAGGCGAAAAGGGTGTTCATACGCGAGGAGCTGAAGGGCTTCTCGATCGTCAAGGAACAGAGGAGTATGGTCGCCGAATCGCGCGATCCGAAGGCGGCGCTTGAGGCCGTGCGGCGGCACTTCAACTCGAAATATGCGCTGACGTCCGACAGGATGCGCAACAAGGCGAGGCTGGAGGCGAGCGGCTACGAATTCAAGGAACTCATCTGGCAGACGTATCGCGCAGGCGACGTGCGCCTCCTTGCGGACGCCGCCGCACGCAGCAAACTGAACGAGAACGAACTAGCCGTGGACCTCGACACGCACAAGCACGGGCGCGACTACCATCACGACGTGGCGGAAATCGGGGCGGGCGCCGCACTTGCGTACGCAGACGCGCTGCCGATTGTGCGAAAACTCTTTGGCGACGGAGCAGACGGCAAGGGGGATATTCTCTCATTCAAGCCGCGCACACTCTATGCTTTCGTAATCAACAACGCGGAGAGACTAAAGGTCGACTTTCGCGAGGCGATCGCCGTCGGTGCCGGAAGCGCAGGTGCCGGGCGGAGGGTAGAAAAACAATTCCGCATCCCACGCGAATGGACGTTCACGTACGATGGCGAGAAGCGGGTGCAGGACGAAAGCGCGAAAAACGCATACAAGGGGTATCTCGCGTCCGCTGAGCCGAGATCCAAGGGCGAGGTGAAATTCGAGAAGTGGTGCGAGGCGAATGCGGGTGTGGAATGGTATTACCGCAACGGCGACAAGGGCGACGAGTATTTTTCAATAGTCTATGCGGACAACGCCGGGCGCGACAGGCTCTTCTACCCCGACTACATTCTGCGGCTCGGCGGAAAGACGTGGATTATCGAGATCAAAGGCGGGTGGAACGGAAGCGGACAGAACCAGAACATAGATCAGTTTGCGGAAAAGAAAGCCGTGGCACTGAATGCCTACTGCGCAAAGCACAAACTCCGCGGCGGTATCGTTGCTTATGACGATGGCGAGGATATTCTGCTCATATCGGAGAGAGGCTATTCCGAGGATTTGAAAGCCGCCTGCTGGAAACCGATTGCAGATATTTGATTGACGGGGCGACGCGCCTTTCCGCGCATGCGGGCTTTCGGCGGCGCAAGAAAGTTAGATTAGGCTATTGACTTTGCCGCGTCTAA
>CAMZET010000243.1 GCA_947305825.1 uncultured Verrucomicrobiota bacterium | reverse complement strand
GGAAAACTGTGCCGTTTTGGACGGCGCAAGAGTCCCTAAAATGATGGTGGAGGTGGGGGGAGTCGAACCCCCGTCCGGAGCGGCGTCACCCGAGCGTCTACGCGTGTATTGCGCCATTGGTCTCGGAAGGGGTATGCCGGCGCACGGGCTTATCCCCAGCCATCCGTCTGGTTCGGCACCCTGCAGCGGGCAGACGGGACTCCCTGCAGCGTGGCCTGCTAAATTATGCCTAGGCGCTCAGCAGACATCGGCGCTTCGACATCGCGGCCGTTATTTAGGCGGCGAGACGGTAATCGTTGTTCGCAATTACTTTTTTCCCTCGTTTTTTACGTGGCCAACGAGGATCCACGACGCGCAACCCGACCTCGGCACGTTCCGTCGAAACCGGATCACCCCCATTCAAGGCTTGACGCGGTTATTATACCATATTCTTAGCCGATGTGCAAATGACCCGTCTTATGGCGCAGGGCGCGGCTGACTTGCCAAAGTAAATGCCCATAGGGTATGGGCATTTACTTTGGCAAGTCAGCATCCAAACTAAATCGCCATGCGCAATAAGCAGACATCGGAATATTTTGGTATAATATGCGCAACTTCCGGGAACGGAGCAACCTCACCTCTAAGGAGAAAGAGAAATGGCCAGAAAAAGCGGCAAGTGCAAGTGCGAATGCGACACCGAATTCATGGCGCCAATCATGGCGCTGGCGGACATAGAAAGCGGGCTGGGCGCCAAGAACGACATGGTCGGCATCGCGTGGGAGCGCGAGGACGGCAAGGTGTACCGCTACGACCTCGAGATACCTAAGCGACTCGATCCGGAGGCGGCGGCGTTCGTGTCGCACGTTGTGGACCGCATAGCGAAGTTCATCGTGTGGGCGGCTGGCGGCTGGAAGCTCTATCTCGCCGGTCCCGACGCGGTCGTCCAGCCCGTCGCCAAGGCGTACACGAAGAAGGGCTCGCGCAAGTTCGACTACGAGTTCTTCTCCGACCTCTACGGGCGTCCCGTCGAGACGGTCGTTCTTCCGCTCAAGAAGATGCCCGCGCAGAACGAGACGCTCACGAAGGTGAAGACCGTCGCCGACGGCTGCCGCATCGGCTTCGACCTCGGCGCCAGCGACTTCAAGATCTCCGCTCTCAAGGAAGGTGAGGTCGTCTTCTCCAAGGAGTTCCCCTGGGATCCCCGCAACAACCCCGATCCCGAGTACCACTACTCGATGCTTACCGCCGGCCTCAAGGAGGCTGCCGCAACGCTGCCGCGCGTGGACGCGATCGGCGGCTCGACCGCCGGAACGCTCGTCGGCAAGAAGATGGGCGTCGCCTCGCTCTTCCGCGCCATCAAGGAGCAGAACCCCGAGAAGTATCCGATCGCGCAGGACATGTTCTTCCGTGTCGAGAAGGATTGGGGCGTGCCGTTCGAAATCTACAACGACGGCGACGTCTCCGCGCTCGCCGGCATGATTACGATGGGCAAGAAAGGCATACTCGGCGTCGCGATGGGTTCGAGCGAGGCGGTCGGCTACATCGACCAGGCCGGCGCACTCACGGGCCGCATAACGGAACTCGCGTTCGCGCCAGTGGACTTCAACCCGAACGCGCCGCGCGACGAGTGGTCTGGCGACGCGGGCGTCGGCGCGATGGCCTTCTCGCAGCAGGCGGTGAACTGGCTCGCCATCAAGTACGGCTTCAAGTTCCCGAAGGACATGAAGCTGCCCGAGCGCCTCAAGGTCGTGCAGGCGGCGATGGAGAAAGGCGACCAGAACGCCCTCAAGGTCTACATCCAGATAGGCCGCTTCCTCGCGCACGCGATTCCGTGGTACGGGGAGTTCTACGACTATTCGAGCATGATGCTGCTCGGGCGCGTGACGAGCGGTCTGGGCGGCGACATCATCCTCGAGACGGCCAAGGCGATGCTGAAGGACTTGTATCCGGCGACGGCCGAGCAGGTAGAGCTGATAGTGCCGGACGAGCACTTCCGCCGCCTCGGCCAGTCGGTCGCGGCCGCGCAGATTCCCGTAATCAAGGCAAAGCGCACGGCGAAGCCGAAAGCCGCCAAGGCGAAGAAGGCCAAGTAAGGCCGCACCGAAAGGAGAGAGCCCTTGCAGGCGCTCAAGATATGCGGAATACGCAGCGCCGCGTTCGCGGCGCTCGCCGCCGAAGCCCAGGTCGACTACCTGGGCTTCGTTTTTGCGCCGGGTTCGCCGCGCCACGTCACGCCGGCGGAAGCGGCGCATATCGCCGCCGCCTTGCCGCGACGCACAAAGCGCGTCGGCGTCTTTGCGCTCTGCCCCGTCGCCGACGTGCTAGCCGCAGCGCGCGCCGCCGCGCTCGACGTCGTGCAGCTCCACGACGAGGCTTGGAGCGCCGATGACGCTCTCGCGGTCAAGGCGGAGGGCTGCGAGGTCTGGGCTCTCGCGCACGGCTTTCCGCCGCCGCCTGGCTCAGCTGGCGCCGTCGCCGACGCCGTTCTCCTGGACGGGCGTTCTGGCGGCGTCAAGGGCGGCACCGGACGGCGCGCCAACTGGTCGCTCGTCGCACCGCTCAAGGCCGCCGGCCGCCGCGTCGTCCTCGCCGGCGGCATCTCCACGGAAAACATCGCCGACGCCGCCAAGACCGGCGCCGACGTCATCGACGTCAATTCCTCTCTCGAAACCGCCCCGGGCGTCAAGTCCCCGGA
>CAMZET010000242.1 GCA_947305825.1 uncultured Verrucomicrobiota bacterium | reverse complement strand
TGCTTGGTGGCACTAGACACACTGCTTGGTGGCACTAGACATCTCGCTGGCCGCTGGATGCGCCGCCGGAATCTCCAGCACTCCGGCAAGTGCCGCCAGGGGCGAAAAATGGTGGATTTCCAGGAATGTGCTCGCTTGACCGCGCCGAGGAATTTATGGTAAAATATGCGCCGCTTGAAGAAACCAGCTTCCTGAAGCGGAAGGTCCGAGAAGAGAAGCGGAAAGTCCGAGAAGAAAAGAATGAAGACATACGGCGTATACTTTAGCCTTTGGCAAGGGTATTACTTTGCGTCCGGCGGGCGCAGGGCCGTGTAGGTCGCATTCGAGAAAACCTGAAGCGAGAAACGACACACCCCCCTGAACCCCCGCCGAGCGACAAGCCAGGCGAGGGTTTTTTGCGGCAGAAAGACCCCACCGAAACACCCCACCGACCATGAAAACGAGAGGAAGAGCATACAAGTACGGCGACAATGTCGATACGGACGTGATAATACCGGCGCGGTATTTGAACACGGCGGATGCCGGCGAGCTGGCGCGGCACTGTCTGGAGGATTTGGACGCGACGTTCGCGGGGCGCGTGCGGCCCGGCGACATCGTGGTGGCCGGGAGGAATTTCGGTTGCGGGTCGTCGCGCGAGCACGCGCCGCTGGCGCTGAAGGCGAGCGGCGTTTCGTGCGTGGTGGCGGCGTCGTTCGCGAGGATTTTCTACCGCAACGCGCTGAACATCGGGCTTGCGATATTCGAGAGCGAGGAGGCGGCGGCCGGCGTCGCGGACGGTGACACGCTGTCGGTGGACTTCGGCAGCGGGGAGATTTTCGACGAGACGAGCGGCGCGGCGTACCGCGCGCAGGCTTTGCCGTCGTTCATGCAGGAGCTTGTCGCGGCGGGAGGTCTGGCGGCGTACACGAGGGCGCGGGCGGTCGGCGCGTCTGGTGCGGCCGGCGCGAGCGGGGAGGCCGTGGAATGAGCGCGCCGCTGATAGCCGTTCTGCCGGGCGACGGCGTGGGCCCGGAGATTGTCGCGGAGGCGTTGAAGGTGCTGCGCGCCTTCGGCGAATTCGAGTTCGTCGAGTGTCTGGTGGGCGGCGCGGCGTACGACGCCACGGGCGACGCGCTTCCGGCGGAGACCCTGGCGGCGGCGCGTTCGGCGGACGCCTTGCTGCTCGGCGCGGTCGGCGGCCCGAAGTGGGACGCCCTGCCGCCGTCGCAGCGTCCGGAAAAGCGCGCCCTGCTCACGCTCCGCTCAAAGCTCGGCCTGTACGCCAACCTGCGTCCGGCGCGCGTCTGGCCGGCGCTCGCGTCCGCCAGCCCGCTCAAGCCGGAACTCGTGCGCGGCGGCTTCGGCGTTCTGGTCGTCAGGGAACTGACGGGCGGCGTCTATTTCGGCACTCACGAATTCGCGCCGGACGGGCGCTCCGCCTGCGACTGGATGCCGTATTCCGTCGAGGAAATCGAGCGCATCGCCAGGGTCGCGTTCCGCGCCGCCCGCCTTCGCGACCGCCGCGTCGCCAGCGTCGACAAGGCGAACGTCCTCGCCACGAGCCGCCTCTGGCGCGAAACCGTCTCGCGCATCGCCGCCGAAGAATTCCCGGACGTCGCCCTCGAGCACCTCTACGTGGACAATGCCGCCATGCAGCTGGTGCGCTCGCCGCGCCGCTTCGACGTCATCCTCACCGAAAACATGTTCGGCGACATCCTCTCCGACCTCGCCTCGCAGCTCGCCGGCTCCATCGGCCTTCTGCCGTCCGCTTCGCTCGGCGCGGACTCGTTCGGCCTCTACGAGCCGATACACGGCTCGGCGCCGGATATCGCCGGGCTCGGCGTCGCGAACCCTCTCGCCACCATACTCTCGGCGGCGCTGATGCTCCGCCTGTCGCTAGGGCGCGACGAGGAGGCTTGCGCGATAGAGAGGGCCGTCGAGAGAGTCCTCGAGAACCCCCTGACGCGCACTCGCGACCTCGGCGGAACGCTCTCGACCTCGCAGATGGGCGACGCCGTCCTCGCCGCGCTAAAGGCGTGAAAACCAGGGCTTCCAGGCATTACAGCAATTACATCCAAACTCCAAAAACAGACAGACAATGGTAATCGTAATCAAGCAGGGCGCCGACCAGGTGCAAGTCGAGAACCTCAAGAGGCTTCTCAAATCGAGGAACATAGAGCCGCACGTGTCGCAAGGCTCGCTGCAGACGATAATCGGCTGCGTGGGCGACGTGGCGGAAATCGACCCTGGGCTCATCGAGGCGCTCGACGTCGTGGAGTCGGTGCAGCGCATCCAGGAGCCGTACAAGGCGGCCAACAGGAAGTTCCATCCGGACGCGACGGTGGTGGACTGCAGCGGCGTGAAGGTAGGCGGCGGGAGTTTCAGCGTCATCGCCGGGCCGTGCTCGGTGGAGAGCGAAGAGCAGATAATCGAAGTCGCCAAGGCGGTGAAGGCTGCGGGCGCGACGATGCTGCGCGGCGGCGCCTTCAAGCCGCGCACCTCCCCGTATTCGTTCCAGGGCCTCGGCAAGCTCGGCCTAGACTTCCTCTCCGCCGCCAAGCGCGAGACCGGCCTGCCCATCGTCACCGAACTCATGGACTTCAAGGACATCGAGCTCTTCAACGACGTGGACGTGATACAGATCGGCGCGCGCAACATGCAGAACTTCAACCTTCTGAAGGAAGTCGGCGCCTACAC
>CAMZET010000241.1 GCA_947305825.1 uncultured Verrucomicrobiota bacterium | reverse complement strand
CCGACCGGGCCGCCGCCGAACTTGACGCAAATCGTCTCGAGGATGCGGCGGTCCATTTCGTCGAGGCCGTTCGGGTCGATTTCGAGGAGGGAGAGGGATTTTTCGGCGACGTCGCCGGTGATGAAGTTTCCGGCGCGGACCTGGGCGTAGTCGCGCACGCGGCGCAGGAGGTTGTTGGCGATGCGCGGGGTTCCGCGGGCGCGGCGAGCGATTTCGGCCGCGCCGCCGTCGTCTATTTCCACGTTGAGACGTGCCGCCGAACGCCGCACGATTTCCGCGAGGTCCGCCGCGTCATAGTAGTCGAGACGGTTCACGAGACCGAAGCGGGCGCGCAGCGGAGCCGCAATCAGCCCGATGCGCGTCGTCGCCCCCACCAGCGTGAAGCGCGGCAGCTCCAGTCGCACAGAACGCGCGTTCGGCCCCTGGTCAATCATTATGTCTATCGCGAAATCCTCCATCGCGGAATACAGATATTCCTCGACCGTCTTGGCCATGCGGTGTATTTCGTCGATGAAGACTATGTCGCCCGGTTCGAGGGAAGTCAGAAGCCCCGCGAGGTCGCCAGGCTTGGTTATGACGGGTCCGGACGTCGTCTTCACGCTGACGCCCATCGCCTCGCCGAGGATATAGGAAAGCGTAGTCTTGCCGAGACCGGGCGGCCCGGAGAAAAGTACGTGGTCGAGAGACTCGCCGCGAGCCTTGGCGGCCTCGACGGCAAGCATCAGGCGGTCGCGAATCTTCTGCTGGCCGACGAAGCCGTCGAAGTCCGTCGGCCGCATCTTGTTGTCGAACGCGGCGTTGCGGCGGTTCAGCGATTCGCTCTGACGGTCAGCTTTCACGCACCAAACCTTCGTCCTCGCGCGCGCCGATGGCGAGGTTCATGTTTTGGATGGCGGCGCCGCTCGCACCTTTGCCGAGATTGTCGAAAAGCGCCGTAAGCACGACGCGCTCGTCGTTGCCGTGGACGGTCACCACCATATCGTCGCGGCCGGACAATGCGTCGGATGCGAGGATTGCGCCAAGTCCGGCGCAGTCGCGGAAGGCGACGAGGCCGCCGCTGGAGTAGTATTCGGCGAAACAGGCGGCGGCGGCGGCGACGCCGCCCCTGACGTATTCGCCGCTGACCAAGACGCTCGTCTCCATCCCGCTGAAGTGCGGCACTATGACCGGCGAAAACACAGGAGTCCGGGCCAAGCCGCAGACTTTCACCATTTCTGGCAGGTGCTTGTGCGACTGGCCGAGGGCGTACTGGCGCCCGGAGACATAGTTCTTCTCGGCGTAGTCGGCAATCATCTTCTTGCCGCCGCCAGAAAAGCCCGTAAGCGAAAACGCTGCAAGCGGCGCGTCGCTCGCGATTATCCCGGCTCGCACAAGCGGCTCCACCAGCGCGATGAAGCCGCTTGCATGGCAGCCGGGATTCGCTATCCGGCGAGCTGCGGCTATCCTCCCGCGACGCCCGGAAAGCTCCGGAAAGCCGTATTCCCACCCTTCGGCCGTACGGTGCGCCGTGGACGTGTCAATGACTACCGTCGCCGGATTCTCGACGAGACCGACCGCCTCTACCGCCGCCGCGTCCGGCAGGCACAGGAAAGCGACGTCGCAGGAATTGAGCGCATCGGCGCGCGCCGACTGCTCCTTGCGAAGTTCCTCCGGCAAAACGACGAGCGAGAGGTCTCGCCGCCCGGCGAGCCTCTCGCGTATGCGCAAACCGGTCGTGCCGGCGGAGCCGTCTATGAAGACTTTCTTCAAACGCGCCTCTCCCTGCTTACTCGTCGTCGGTGAACTCCGTATCGTCCACTATGCTCTTGCGCGGCGGCGAATCCAGAGCCGGTTTGTCCGCAGCGGCTTCCTCGGCGTCGCTCTCTGCAGCTTCTTCCTTGTCGGCGGGGTCTTCCTTTTTCTTCTTCGAGCCGTGCGGACGGTAGCCGTAGCCGTAACCGTAGCCGCCGTAACCATAGCCGTAGCTGTGGCTGTGGCTGTGGTGAGAGGGCGAGAACGCGCTGACGTTGGAGACTTCGACGTCGTTTACGATTACGCCGAGGATGTTAGCGCCGGCTTCCGTAAGCGACCGCGAGCAGAACTGTATCGGCTTGAAGTGCGTGCGGTCCGGGCGGCACATGATGACGACGGAGTCTGCGAGCATGGCGAGGGAGACGACGTCGCCGACGACGCCGAACGGCGGCGCGTCGACAATCACGCGGTCGTAGTTGGCCTTGGCCCACTCGAAGAAATCCGCCACCACGGCAGAACCGAAGATAGAGGAAGGCGCGACGCCTTCCGGCGGCAGCGACGCGATTACGTCGAGACCGGGTATGGATGCGTGCGAGACGAGCGACTGGAAATCGGGCTTGGAGCTGACCGCGCGCTGGAGGGTGTGCGAGAAGCTCTGCTGCTCGGTGAGTTTCAAGTCCCAGACCTTCGCGAGGCGCGGGCGGCGAAGGTCGAAGTCCACATGCAGGACTTTCTTGCCGGCCTGCGCGTAGGAAATCGCGATAGAGGTCGAGGTAATCGTCTTGCCCTCGCCCGGCTGCGTCGAGATAATCAGTATGCAGCGTGTCATCGCCTCGTAGCGCGGCGAGTCGAACAGGTTGCGAAGGCCCGCCACGGTTTCGGAGAACTGCGAATACTTGTCCTCGGCGGCGAACTTGGCGACCTGTTCGCGGTGCTTCAATCGCACAT
>CAMZET010000240.1 GCA_947305825.1 uncultured Verrucomicrobiota bacterium | reverse complement strand
GGCGGACTTCGTGGATGACGCGGTTGGCCATCTGCAGGTACGCCCAAGCGTCGTCGTCCATCGACCCGTTGAAATACATCCCGTAGTTCGTGAACGCATCGCCGAGTCCGTGGTTCCAGAAAAGCATGGAAGTCACGCCGTCGAAACGGTAGCCGTCGAAGTGGTATTCGTCGAGCCAGAAGCGGCAGTTGGAGAGCAGGAAGTGCAGGACGTTCGTCTTGCCGTAGTCGAAGCAGCGGCTGTCCCAGGCGGTGTGCCAGCCCTTGGCGCCGGAATGGAAATACTGGTAGTCCGTGCCGTCGAAGAGACTCAAGCCGTCGCGCTCGTTGCGCACGGCGTGGGAGTGGACCAAATCCATGATTACGCGAAGCCCCATTCCGTGGGCGGTGTCGATAAGGCTCTTCAACTCCTCCGGAGTGCCGAAGCGCGAGGACGCCGCGAAGAACGAGGAAACGTGGTAGCCGAAGGAGCCGTAGTAGGGGTGCTCCATGATGGCCATGAGCTGCACGGTGTCGTAGCCGGCCTTCTTGATGCGCGGCAGGACGTTGTCGCGGAATTCCGCGTAGGAAGCGACCTTCTTTTCCTCTGAGCCCATGCCGACGTGCGCTTCGTAGATGAAAGGCGTGGCGGCGCGCGGCGGCGTCGCGTTCTTCCAGATGTACGGCTTCTCCGGCGCCCAGACCTGCGCCGAGAAGAGTTTCGACTCCTCATCCTGCACGACGTGGCGAGCGTAGGCGGGGATTCTCTCGCCGTGCCCCCCTTCCCAGCGCATCTCGAGGCGGTAGTTGTCGCCGTGGTGCACGGCGCCGGCCGGCAGCGAAACTTCCCAGACGTCGGAATTCGGTATGCGGAAGCACTCGAACGTGGGGTCGATTTTCCACTTGGAGAAATCGCCGACAAGCCACATGCTAGTCGCGTTGGGGGCCCATTCGCGGAATACCCAGCCATCCTTAGTACGGTGCAGGCCGTAGTACTCGTGTGCGCTTGCCCAATCTGAAAGCGACTGTCCGGGCCCGGTCAGTTCAAGAGCCCGGGCGCGCGCATGGTCTGCTCGCCCGCGTATTGCCGCTTCGTACGGTTTCAGGTATTCGTCGTCAAGAAGATGCTGCATGGTTGTGAATATCCTTGTTGATTTGTTCCGCTAGACTTTCACGACGCCGAAATGCTCCAGGATTCCGGCGATGAAAACGACGGCAATGAAAATGGGCGCCACATAGCGGATGAATATCGCGTACGCCTTGCGGACCGGCGGACGCTTCTCGCCTATTTCATTCATGACCAGTTTCGGGCGCGCCACGAAGCCTATGAACATGCACGTCAGGAGTGCGCATATCGGCATGAGGATTATATCTGCAAGGAAGTCGCTCGCCTCGAGCGCCTTCATGCTCACGACGCTCGGGATGCCGACGACGATAGTCCAGGCCAGCGTCGCATAGGCGGCCTTCCGGCGCGGCCAGTGCGTGACGTCGCAGATGGACGACGTGACCGTCTCGGTAATGGAAATCGCGCTTGTGAGCGCGGCGAACAGGACGAGCGTGAAGAACGCCGCTCCGATGACCACGCCCGCCGGCATCGTCGCGAACACCTTCGGCAGCGCGGCGAACATCAACCCCGCCCCGCTCTTGCAAGCAAGCTCCTCGCCGCCGACCGCGTACGCCGACGGGATGATTATCATGCCGGCGACAAGCGCGACGAACGTGTCGAAGAACGCGATGCGCACGCTCGCGCGCGGTATCGAGTCGCTCTTGTTCACGTACGAGCCATACGTAATCATTATGCCCATCGCGAGCGACAGCGAATAGAAGGACTGCCCCATCGCCGCCATGCAGGTCTTGCCGAGCGCGAGTGCCGTTCCCGCCGCCGTGCCGGTCGACAGGCGGGCAAAATCCGGCACCAGATAATACTTCAATCCGGCTGCGCTGCCCGGCGAACAGACCACGTACGCCGCGATGCCTATCGTCAGGAGGACGAGGGCTGGCATCATGACGAGGTTCGAGCGTTCTATGCCGCGCCGGACGCCCAGCTGAATCAGCACTGCAACGGCGAGCGCGAACGCAAGCGAATACGCGCCAACGCTCACGGCGTCCGCGCTCCAGGCACCGAAGTCTATCTCGCCCGCGCCGCCGGCGAGCGACGCAACGAAATACTTGGTCACCCACCCGCCCACTACGCAATAATACGGAAGGATTATGGCCGGAACGAGCATCGCCAGCGCTCCAGCGAACCACCACAGCGGCGATATCCGTTTGAACGAGCGGCTCGGGCTAAGCCGTGTCGCTCGCCCCAGCGAAATCTCCGTAATCAATAGCGGAACGCCCACCAGAGCCGTCACCGCTATATAGAAGAGTATATAGACGCCGCCGCCGTGACCGGCCGCACTCGCCGGAAAGCGCCACAGATTGCCGAGCCCTACCGCGCTCGCCGCCGCCGCTAGAACAAATGCCAAGTGGCCGGACCACTTCTCTCTGTTCGCCCTGTTCGCTCCTTTGTCTGACATGCCTGATATTATACCATATTTCCCCATGACGCGTTTTGCCACTCGCGGCGCTAATTACCAAATGGTCATGCGCCGGTGATATTGCAGTCATGATGAAATGCTACAATATCAGCATAAGCCCAAATAGAAAGGAGACGCAGATTCAATGACCAAGGCATCATGGATGAGTTCGGCTCTCGCGGCGGCGTTCGCGCTTTCATT
>CAMZET010000239.1 GCA_947305825.1 uncultured Verrucomicrobiota bacterium | reverse complement strand
TAGTCGTTGAACTTGCGCTTTTGGAAGCATTGTCCGAGCGAGACGGGATTTATTACCGGTTTGGCATTTTCTTCGAACTTGTAGCCGTCGTACCATTTCACAATCTCGTCAAACGTCTCTTCGTCAGAGAACCCGTTCGCTTCGGCGAGCGCGTGGATGTTTTCTGGAAAATATTTCAGGACATCCTCGTGCGTGTAGCCGAACAAAGTCGCGACGTTCGCGTCCATCGTCCAGTCGTTCAGGTTGTTCAGGTCGGAGAATATCGAGACTTTCGAGAATTTGCTGACGCCCGTGATGAACGTGAAGCGCTGCTTGGACTCGAGCGTCTTTATGACGGAATAGAACGCCTTGAGCTCGTCGCGGAAAGCCGCCACGTCCGGCTTCATGAGGTGGCCGAGGAGAGGCTTGTCGTATTCGTCGACGAGCAGCACCATGCGGCCGTCGGGGGATTTGGCGGCAAGCGCGTCGATTAGTCTTTTGAAAAGGATGGACGGCGAGGAACCGGAAAGTTCGCCCGCTCCGAGTTCGCGTGCTCTGTCGCAAAGATGCTCGGCGAGCAGTTCCCTGAATTCAGCGACCGTCGCGGCCTGCACGGAACCCATGTCCAGATGCAGCACGGGCCATTTCTTCGACCAGTCCCAGAGCGGCTCCACCGCAAGCCCCTTGAAGAGGTCTCTCCGCCCCTCGAACAGCGCCTTGAAAGTCGAGACGGCGAGCGACTTGCCGAAGCGGCGCGGACGCGCCATGAAAAACTGCTTGCCCCATTCTCCCGACGCCATGGCGTAGAGCTCGCGCGTCTTGTCGACGTACGTGAAGCCCTCGTTCCGCAACTCGGAAAACGTGTATATGTCTGTCGCTACTCTTTCCATGCCGGGCCTTCTTCGGTCGTTACTGCCGCTTACCTTGGGCTTGCGGCACCGCTGCCAAACCGCTGCTGCGGAGCAATTCGCGCACTTTGCGGAGTCTGGCGGCATCCTCGGCCATCTTGCGCGCCTCCTCGACCTTGCGCGCCTTTTCGGCCTTGCGAGCCTCGATGCGTGCTCGAGCCGCCGCAGGGTCGTACGCCGCCGGCCCTTTCTTCGCCAGGAACTCCTCGTAGCAGTCGCACGCTCCCTCGACGTCGCCGGTAAACACGACCTGCCTCCCTTTGTGGAGCCACAGGACCTTGTTGCACATCGCGCGCACCTGCTGCACAGAGTGCGTCACCAGTATCGTCGTCGTCCCGCCGCCGAGGATTTCGCGCATCTTCGCCTCGCTCTTCATGCGGAACGCGCCGTCGCCCACCGCCAGAACCTCGTCAAGTATGAGAATATCGGGCTTCACCAGCGAAGCAATCGCAAATGCCAGACGCGATTTCATGCCGGACGAGAGCTGCCGGAACGGGCGGTCTTCGTATTCCTTCAGTTCCGAAAAGTCGATGATGTACGGGTACGTCTCGTCCATGAACGCGCGCGTATAGCCGAGCATCGCGCCGCGCAGATAGGCGTTTTCCTTGACCGTCAGGTCGCCGTCGAAGCCGCTTGCGAGCTCCAGCAGCGCCGCCACGTCCCCGCGCCGCACAATCCGCCCGCGCGTCGGCTCCATGATGCCGGACACCGCCTTGAGCAGCGTCGTCTTCCCGGCCCCGTTCGTGCCGATTATCCCCAGCATATCGCCGCGCGAGAGCGCAAACGAAACGTTGCGGTCCGCCCAGAACTCCCGCACCTTGTAGTTCCCCGTCAGCCGCCGCATCAACCATTCCTTGAGCCCGATGTTCTTGAAATCCCCGGTCCAGTAGCGGATTGAGACGTCGCGGCACTCCAGCACTGCGCTTTCTGCTTCAGACATAGTAGAGGAACCTCGTGTTGTAGCGCTTGTACATATACGCCCCGGCAGCAAACGCCGCCACCGCGAACCCGAGCAGCGCCATGTGCGTCCCGAACGACGGCACCGTGCCGCCTAGCACGATCTCCCGGAAGTACGCTATGTGGCGGTATACAGGGTTGAACGCGAACAGACGCTGCACCGACGGCTGGAGGGAGTCGACCTGGTAGAATATCGCCGACCCGTACATCAGCAACTGCAGCAGCACCCTCCACAGGTAGTCTATGTCCCGGAAAAAGACGAACATCGCAGACAAAACCATGCCTATGCCGACATTGAACAGCTGCATAGTCAATATGGGATACAGCAGGCAGACGAACTTCCACGAAAACTCCACGCGGTCTATTGCGCAGAACACGAAGAACACGAGCAGCGTAAGCGCGAAATTGATGAGCGTCTGGACGTTCACCGCAAACAGGAAGAGGTACTTCGGGATGTTCACCTTGGTGAAGATGGCTGCGTTCCCCGAGAGGCTCCTCATCCCGCCGTTGGTCGACTCGGCGAACCAATTGAACGTCAGCAGCCCGCAGAACAGATAGGTCGTGTAATGGTCTATCGTCCGCCCGAAAAAGTTCTCGAATACGACCTTCATGACAAGAAGCATGAGCAAAGGCGAGAGCATGCTCCACCACATGCCTAGCGCCGTGCGCTTGTACTTCTTCTTGAAGTCGCGCTTCACCAGTTCTTCGAAGAGGAAGCGGTATTTGGACAGTATCACTTGCATTTCCACACATTATACCATATTCGGGCGCAAAGCGTCTAGCGCGGCGTTCTACCCCCCAGGGCGACAGCATTTACTTGTCCATCGACTGTCAACCGACGTCTTTAGACACAT
>CAMZET010000238.1 GCA_947305825.1 uncultured Verrucomicrobiota bacterium | reverse complement strand
GGTCGCGCGCACCGTCGCGCAGACGGCTGTCGAGCCAGTAGTCGTAGTAGGCGACATACGCCGAAAGGGTGAGCCACTCGGTCAGAGTCCATTCGAACTCGCCCATGAGGGTCGTGTCCATGAAGCCTTCGTGATCCTTGCCGAGATATGCCTTGTTGCGGCGGGCGTTGCCGAAGCCCTGTCCAATCGACGGCTTGAAGGTGAGCGTCTGCTCTTCTTCGTCGCCGACGAGCACGAAGGTGTGGCCGATGTTGAAGTTGAAGTATGTGCCGTCGTCGGCCATGAGGTCGCGCTCGATTGCGAGCGTCGGCTCGAGCCAAAGGTCGTTGAGCGCGAGTTCGAGGTTGAGGTACTGCGTGTCGCCGACCTCACCGCCGTGGCGCGGAATATACTCGTAAATGTAGTTGAAGTCCACGGAGAGAGCACCGAGTTCTTCGCAGAGGTCGAAGTCGCGCGCAACGCCGACAATCGCATCTAGCGTCGTGTACTTGCCGGCGCGGTTACCGTATCCGCCCCATTTCCTGCCCTGCTGCTTGGTCGTGTCGAATATCGCCTCGACGCCGAAATAGACGAGGTCGAAGAACGTGGCCGTGGCGCTAGGCGTAACTATCGGGTCCTTGCCGTCGATTACGCCGTAGGTCATGTATTTGGAGTCGAACGCGAGGCCGAATTCGGCGGTCATTATCGGCTGCTCGTCGAACGAGACGCCCTCGCCCGGCGCGTACGACCATTCGCCGCCGTTTGCCGCGACGGCGGGAGCCTCGGCGACGGCCGGAGCGGGCGCTTCGACGTTCGCCGCTTCCGTCGCGGGAGCGGCATCTTGCGCGTATGCCGCAAAACCGGCGGCGCATCCCATCGCCGCCACTACGGCTTTCTTCGCAAACTTCAATGTTTTCATCTTGATGTTTTCCCTGTTTTGTTGTCACGCTTTGCCTTCCGCCCACTTGCGGTTAGACGTGGATAAGTTTACCATATTCGCACCTCGCCGTCAATGGGGAATTTGGGAAAAGTTTACCTTCGATAACAAATGCCCGCTGCGCATCCCGGCGCGGCGCGGGTTTGCATTGGGCAGGGGCGAAGAGCCTGGTGCGCACTATGCGCAAGGGCGGATTTTTGCTATAATATGCGACGATATTGCGAGACCGGAGCCGGAACGGAGCAACCGTTTTATAGAGAAAGGAACCCAATCGACATGAAAGAGAAGATGGCGATATGCGCGGCTGCCGCGCTGGCGCTCGGAGCGGGGGCCGAAGTCCTGCGTCTGCCGCCGCCGACGGTGCGCGTAGGCGATTTGCGGGCGGACGAGAAGCCCGTCGAAATCGCGACTTCCCAAGAGACGGTCGCGGACAACGGCCTCTACCGCCGCGTGCGCACGACATTCGTTTTCACTAACCCCAACGTCCGCCGCATGAGCGCTGATTTCGAGTTCCCGATACCGGCTGAAGCGACAGTATGCGGCTACGCGCTCGAGATAGATGGCGTGATGGTGCCCGGCGTCGTGGTGGGCAAGGAGGCGGCGCGCGTCGCGTTCGAGTCGGAAAAGGCGCGCAACGTCGACCCCGGCGTCGTCGAGCACGTGGCCGGCAACATATGGCGCACGCGCATTTTCCCGCTCCTGCCGAACGTGCCGCGCCGCGCCCGCGTCGACTACATCGTCCCGGTCGCGCCGGCCGAGGGCGGCGCGGCGGTATGCGCGGAGCGCGACGGCGGCGACGTGTTCGTCGCCGAGGCGATCGCCTCGCAGGACGCCGCCGCGCAGCCGTCCGTCGCCGCGAAAGTCGCCGCATTCTCGTGCGGCGCCGTCGTTTGGGACGCGAGCTCCAGCGCGGAGCCGCACAAGGACGCCTGGCGCAAAACCCTCTCGAACCTCCCCGAAAAAGGCGAGTGGCGGCTCTTCGCCATCCGCGACACGCTCGAGCCGTGCGGCGTCTACAAGGACAAGGCGGCGCTTCTGGCGGCCGTGGACGCGCTCGTCTACGACGGCGGCACGGCTCTCGCGGACGCCTTCGCCGCCGGCGAGCTGCGCACCGCGCCGTGCCTTCTCTTTTCCGACGAGCTGGACACGCTCGGCCTCGCCGCGCCGGATTACGAAAGCCTGCCGAACGTCTGCATCGCATCGCGTCCCGACGCGCCGGCGAAGTCGGTGCGCGTCCGTAAGCTTTCGGTCGGCGAAGAGCCGCCCGCCGGCGTGGAAGTGCGCGACGGCACGCTCCTCGCCACGGCGTGGGCGGCGGACCGCATACAGGCGCTCTCGTCGCAGGCCGAGGCGCGGCGCGAGGAGTTCCTGTCGCTCGGTCGGCGCTACGGCGTCGCGAGCCCCGTCACCAGCCTCATCGTGCTCGAGACGCTGGAGCAATACAAGCGCCACAAGATAGAGCCGCCGTCGTCGCTCGGCTTCCACGGCGAATGGGTACGGTGGCGCCAGGCGCAGGACGACGAGATTGCGAAGCGCGAGGCGGACGCCGAGCACGAGCGCGAGCTGCTGCGCCTTTGGAAGGAGCGCGTCGAATGGTGGAACGACCCTGTGCCGCCGAAGAAGACGCCCAAGAGCGGGCTCTTCGACGCTGTGGAAGCCGAGGACCGGGACGACGGCGCGGCCTTGGGTGACGCGAGCGAGGAAGGGCACCGCGCCGCTTCCGCCGGGATGCGCGCGCCGCAGCGCTCCAGGGGGCGCGCTGCCGCGCCGATGGCCGCCGCCGCCGA
>CAMZET010000237.1 GCA_947305825.1 uncultured Verrucomicrobiota bacterium | reverse complement strand
GCAAATCCGCCGCCGGAAACTACCACCGGTTTTATATAAATGCGGTGGTAATTGACGGTAGTGCCACCATGTGGCATATCCCCATTATCACCCCTTACGCCGCGTAAAGGCGCTTTTGGATTGCGCCAAAGAAATCAAGCGCATCGGCTGGCTTGGCGAAGCCGAGGTCTGCAAGCGCGGCAGCCATATTGCCGTTGTAAAGCTGATTCAGCACATCGGCAAATGTGGCTCGGTTCAGCTTCCACACGCCGTCCTGCACATAATTGGAAAGCACAATCTCGGCAAACTTCTTCCTCGGCTCCGGCATCGCATCAATCGCCGCCGCAAGACGTTCCACCCGCATCGCCCGCGTCACCGGCCGCACATTATACGCAAGATCGAGCATTACGTCCAGAACATCATATTCCTGCAGCCCCGCATACTTCTGAACATCGAGAAGCGACTCAATTGAAAATCCTGCGTCCGCGATTGCCTCCAAGAACTCCTTGCGGCTCTCTTCCGCGCACCACTTCGCGCGCAAGGCATCTGGGCTTTCCGTCGCGTTCTTCACCGCCGAAACGAACCGCTCCAGGAAGTCCTTTATCTGCATCATCTCATCGTCGAAGAACACGTAGCTCTCCCACACCGCCGAGATGTCGCGCCCGCTCGATAGTTTCACTTCGACTTCGCGCTGCGGCGGCTTCTCGCAAATGCACTCACCTCGCGGCATCCCGCATTTCGGACAGATTTTCTCGCACACGCACGGACTCTTCCCGCAAACTGGGCACAACCGATGCTCCGGCTTCTCGCATACGCAAGGATTCTCCCCGCACTTCGGGCACGGCACGTCGGGCCGCCACCAGTCGTCGTCCTTGAAGTTCTCCGTAGCCCCTGTGAAATCGTATATCTTGAAATACGGCTTGCCCGAATAAGTGCGCGTTCCACGCCCGATGATCTGGCGAAACTCCACCATGCTACGCACGTTGCGGTAGAAGACGATGCTTCTGATGTTGCATGCGTCAACGCCTGTGGAAAGTTTCTCCGAGGTCGTGAGAATCGTCGGAATCTTCAATCCGTTGTCACGGAAGAGCCGAAGGTAGTAGTCGCCATAACTTCCTGCGTCCGCCGTCACGGTCTCGGAGTAGTGCGGCCTGTAGACGCCGCGCTTCTGCGCCTCCTCGTTGATGAGGCGGGCAATTCGCCGCGCGTGCTTCTGGCTCACGCAGAACACGATTGCCTTCTGGTCTAGCGGCATCACCTTGAAAAGCTCTTCCACAAAATGCCTGTCGCGCTCCTTGATGAGAATGTGCCGCCGCTCGATCTCGTCGTTCTCGTAGACCTTGTTCTCGTCGATCTCCTCGGGGAAGTTGATGATGTCGCCGTCCTCGACCTTGTATGCCTCCAGCGTCGATCTGCACCGCTCAACGCGATACGGCGAGAGGTAGCCGTCCTCGATGCCCTGCCTAAGCGAATAGATGTAGGCGGGAGTGCCGAAGTAGTCGTAGGTCGATCCGTTCACATCCGCCTTTGGCGTCGCCGTGAGGCCGAGATGCGCTGCGCAGTCGAAATAGTCGAGAATCTTCCGCCACTCGCTTTCGTCCTTGGCTCCCCCACGATGACATTCGTCGATGATCACGAGGTCGAAGAAGTCCTTCCCGAAAAGCTTGTATTTCGTCTCGTTGCCGTCTTCGCCTAAAAGCGTCTGGAAAAGCGTGAAGTAAATCTGCCTGTCGCGCTTCAGCTCCTTTCCGGCCTCGTAGCGGAAGCACTTGCCGCTCGGGAAGCAGAAGCTGTCGAACGCCTGGTCCGCAAGGTTGTTGCGGTCGGTCACGAAGAGAACGCGCGGCTCGGCGACGCCAAGGTTCGCCCGCTGCCACTTCGCCGCCATCAGCTTGTGGACGAGCTGATACGCGATGAATGTCTTGCCTGTGCCAGTCGCAAGCGTCAGCAACACGCGTCTTTCACCCATGCCGAACTTGCGGATAACCGCCTCGACCGCCCGCGCCTGATAGTAGCGAATGCCCTTGCCGCCCGCCCGCGACCACGGCACCGCGGCGCAGGCGACCTCAAGCGCAGACCGCGGCGTCTCGGCGTTCTTCGCCACGAGCGCCGACGGCGTCGGAAACTCCGCCATCGGGAAGGTGCGCGACTTCTGCGTGGCAAGGTCGATTTCAAGAACCTGTATTCCGTTTGTCGCGTATGCAAACCTGAGTCCAAGCGCTTCTGCGTAGAACCGCGCCTGCGTCTCGCCGGCATCGTAGTTCGCCGTGTCCTTCTTGGCCTCGATCACCGCGACGCGCTCGTTCCCGAAATAGAGAACATAGTCGGCAAACTTCGGATTGTGGTGCTCGGCATCCGAGCCGATGCGCCCTGGCGCGACGGGAAGCTCCGCCACCCACGAAGCGGAACCACCGCCCCACCCCGCCGCCATCAGCGTCGGGTCGATGAGAAGTCTTCTCGTCTGCGCCTCATTCATTGTTCAAACGCCTCCGCAAGAATTGCTTTTCTCAAGTTCTCCGCCGCCGCATGTCCGCGCATCGCCGCCGCTTTCAATTTCTCGCACCGCTCCTTCGCCGCGTCGAGCTTGGCGACGATCGCGCGTTGGGTGGCGAGAGACGGAAGAATTATATTTTGCATAGCTAAAACGCCAACAGCAAGACCGGGCTGTGCAGCTTGCTTAGACAATCGCCCAAGATTCATATGACCAAGCTGATACGCCATAAAA
>CAMZET010000236.1 GCA_947305825.1 uncultured Verrucomicrobiota bacterium | reverse complement strand
GCCCAAGCCCAAGCGCGGGAGGCGAAATTATGGTATAATAGGCGTCAATGAAAGGAACGCAAGAAATGCAGCAGAAGGAACAGGGCGTCCGCGAAGAGAACGCGGCGAAGGCGGCGTTGCGCGCGGGCTTCACGCTCGTCGAGCTTCTCGTCGTCGTGGCCATTCTCGGCGTGCTGGGCACGATTGCCATACAGAACGTGACGGAACACATCCGCAAAGCGAACATCACGGCGGCGGAGACGAGCTGCCGCTCAATCAAGGAAGCGGTCGCGACGTACTACATGAGCAAGAAGAAGCTCCCGACGTCGCTTACGCAGCTCATCGAAGGGACGGACGATAACCCGCCGATACTCGAGGGCGGCGAGGGCGTCCTCATCGACCCGTGGGACAACGAATACAAGTACGAGGTGCGCGGCAAGCGCTACACGATACTTTCTGCCGGGCCCGACGGCGACTTCGGCACGGAAGACGACATATCGAGCGACAAGATAAACCGCAGCAACAAGTAGCGGCGTGGCGGACGGCGCGCGGACGATTCCAGTGCACGGGCGATTCGAAATGGCGAGGAAGGCGTTCACGCTCGTCGAGCTCCTGGTGATTATCGCAATCATGGGGGCGATGGCGACGGTGAGCGTGCTTTCGATACGTTCCGGCCAGGGCGCGGCGCGGATGAAAGGCGCGAGCCGCGACATATTCGCGACGGTGCGCCAGGCGCGTTCCGTCGCGCTCGTCACGCAGCAGCCGGCCATCATCACGTATTCCGAGACGGAGGTCGACGGCGAGAAGTGCGCCCGCGTCGAAATCAACTCCGCCAAACTCGTCTCCACGAAGGGCGTGGTCAAGGCCGAGACTCTCGCCGGCGACGTCGTCTACGTCGGCGGCGACGGCGAAAGCGCCGAAGAGACGACGAAGGTCGAGTTCGGCGAGGACGGCGCAAGCGTCACGACGACGAAAGGCGGCGAGAGCATAGAGGAAGTCCTGTTCGCGCCGATGGCCGACGAAATCGTCAAGGGAGTGCGCATCAAGGTGACGATTGGCGACGAGCTGCTGGAAGTCCAGGAGCGCGAGACGACGCGGGCCGCGAAAGTCTCCGTGTTCTCGAACGTGGACTATCTTCTGGGGAAGTTCAGCGAGGCGGAAGAGCGCAAGGCCGCCGACGCCAAAGCAAAGGAGGCGGAGGACGCTGGCACGCAGGATTCGGGCGGCGCGGCCTCCGCCTACGACTTGCAGGAGAAAGTCAGCGTCGTCTGGGAAGTGAACGGAAGGTGCGAACCGCACCGCATCTGGGTCTACGAAGACGGTTCGGACCCGGACAAGGGGCTGTGCATCAGCGTCGACCGCTTCGGCGCGGCAAAAATCGTCTCTTCGGAGGACGAACGGCGATGAGCGGCTCCTCCTCCAGGGCAGGCTTCGGCGGCGCGGCGAGAAGCGGCTTCACGCTCCTCGAAGTCCTCATGGCCGCCATTATCCTCGGTCTCGGGCTCACGGGCATCCTCGTCTCGATGTCCCAGGCGAGAAAGACCATGCTCGCCTCCTCGTACCTGCAGACAGCGCAGGAAGTCATGGATTTGGGCGACATGGCGTACCCGCTTTCCGACGTCAAGGACCCTGACGACGCCAAGCACGGCCTCGACGTCGCCGAAACGAAAGCGACCGACCTCTGGGAGCTCATCAACGACGACGTGCGCATGAGCAAAGAGCAGGAAGAGAAATACTACGGCTACACATGGGAGCGCGAATGGGTGAACAAGAACGACGACGAGGAAATAGAGCGTCTGGGCGGGCTCCATCTAGTGCGCGTGACGGTTCGGTGGGGCGACCGCCGCCGCAGCCACGGCGAACAGGAATCCTTTGTGACCATATGGCGAAAACCAGAATAGCCACGCCGGCGCGGCCAGCGCAAAACAAACGCGCTTTCACCCTCGTCGAACTCCTCCTCGCCGTCCTCATCGTCGGCGTCATCACCACGTTCTCCGTCCTCACCTTCAACGCGATTTCGAGCGCCTGGCAGAGCACTACCGACTACATGGACAAGATGCAGCGCACCGACTACGCCCTCAACCAGCTCGTCTCCGGCCTGCGAAGCATGTACTACCCGCACGACGGCAAGGGCCAGACTTACGACCACGGCTTCGTGCTGACCGACAACGGCGACGGCCAGGACGCCCGCCGCTCCGACACCATCGAATGGTCGAAGACCGGCTCGTCGATTATCGGCAACCGTTCCGCGTTCGCAGACACCGTCCACCGCGTCCAGGTCATGCTCCTCGAGGAAGGCGAACGAGCCTGGGGAGAGGAAGTCGAAGTGACGGGCCTCTACGCCAGGTGCTGTCCGGACAAAACCCTTCGCCCAACCGACGACGACGTGGACTACACTTTCGAGAACGAGGAAATGTACAAGCCTGTCCTGATAGCGGACGGCATCGTCGGCTTCAACTGCCGCGTGATGAAAGACGCAGACCAGATAGACGCGGACGCCGGGCACGCGAAGTTCGAAGACGAATGGGACTCTTCCAATTCAGTGCCGTACAAGGTGGAATTGACGTTCCACGTGCGTGACCCGGAAGGGAAAAGCTACCGGTCGAACACGGCGCCGGTGATGAGAATCGTGAGGATTCCGATACACGAACAGAGCCTGGATGGCGTGGCGACGCCGGACATGGAGCAGCAGGACGCGAACCGCAGCGGCGGCGCCGCCTTCGAGCTCGACGGGCGGACGTACCGGCTCGTCGCCAACGA
>CAMZET010000235.1 GCA_947305825.1 uncultured Verrucomicrobiota bacterium | reverse complement strand
GAGGCGCACAAGATGGTGAGCGAACTCTCGAAGGAGACGCTGACGAGGCTTGCGCCGAGTGCGGTGCTGGGGCTTACGGCGACGCCGGAGAAAGGCAACAACACGCTCTACAGCGTCCCCGCGAAGGATTTGTTCGACGAGGAGATGATAAAACTGCCGGTCGAGCTGACCGAGTTCCGGGAGGACTGGCGGCCGGCCGTGTTCGCGGCGATAGAGAAGCGTCAGGAGCTGGAACGCCTCGCGGACAGGGAGTTCGCCGACGGGAGCGGCGGGTACCTGAGGCCGCTCGTCCTTTTCCAGGCGCAGGCGAACACGAAGACTGCGGAGGTGCCGGTCGATGTGCTGAAGGCGTTTCTGACGGACACGGCAAAGCTGCCCGAAAGCGAGATTGCCGTGGTCACGGGCGAGCAGAAGGAGCTGGACGGCATCGACGTGACCGACCCGAAATGCCCCATAAAGTACATTATCACGGTTCAGGCGCTCAAGGAGGGATGGGACTGCCCCTCGGCGTACATCCTCTGCTCCGTCGCCAACATCGCGAGCGGGACGGACACGATACAGCTTCTGGGGCGCGTGATGCGCCAACCCGAGGCCAGGCGGCGCAAGACGCCGCAGCTCAACCGTGCGTATGCGTTCGTGATGAGCAGGACGTTCGGGCAGGCGGCAAGCGAACTCGCGGAGGGTCTGCGGAAGAAAGGCTTTGACGAGACCGAGGCGGCGGCGGCGATTGTCATGCAGCCCGACTTGGGACTGACGGACGAAGACGAGGAGGACGGGCTCTTCAACCAGCCGGGAACGCTCGTCCTCGACAGCGAGACATACGCGGCCGTGGCGGCCGAACTGCCAGACGAGGTGAAAGTCGAGGCGAATGCGGACGGGTCTGGAACCATCGAGGTGACGGCGGAGATTTCCGACGATGCCATGAAGCGCGTCGTGTCGGCCCTCGAAAGCAGGGGCTGTTCGGCGGCTGCGGCGAAGTTCATCCGCAAGGTGGAACTGAAGCGTCGCGAGGCGGCGGTGGATATCCCTGCGAAGAGCCACAGGATGGTGTTCCCTCGTCTCTCGGCGGAAGTCCAGGGGGAACTGTGCCTCAACGCGGCGGACGCCACGGAGCTTGTCGGCCTTGGCGTGGAGACGGAACTGCCGCCGAAACTGCCGGACGGGGCGGTTGCGCTCGCAGAGGGCGGCGACTCGTTCGAGCTGATGCTGGACGGCAACAAAATCAAGCAGCAGTTCGTGCAGACGGAGATGGAGGGATTCCTGCGCGACCTCAAGACGGACTACTCGGCCGGGGACGTGGTGAACGAGCTGAACGCCCTCGTGGTCTATCACGGCATATCGCCAAGGGCGAAGTTCGGGTGGATAGCAGGCATCGTCAACGACCTTGTCGCAGTAAAGGGGATAAAGCCGGTCCAGCTCTACTGCTACCGGTACAAGCTCAAGGCGCGGCTTGAGAGGCTTCTTTCCGAGGCGGCCTCTCGCATACGCGAAAAGGCGTATCAGGCGGTGTTCGCCCTTGGGCAGGAAACATATCCTCTGCAACTAGACTTTGACAATGGCTTTGCGTTCGACGAGGCGATGTACGCCGACGCGCCGCTGATGAAGGTCTATCGCGGCGGGACGAGATTCGCCAAGCATTACCTTGGAGCAAACCGCGTGCCGGCGTTCGACGGCGAGAAGAAGGACGGCGAGGGGGAGGAGTTCGACTGCGCGGTGCAGATTGACGCGCATCCGGCGGTTCGGTTCTGGCTCCGCAACCTCGCCAAGCACCACCGGTCGTTCTCGCTGCCGCTCTCGCATGACAGCTTCTACCCGGATTTCGTCGGCGAGCTGACCGACGGGCGGTGCTTCGCCGTCGAGTACAAAGGCGAGCATCTGCGGAACACGAAGGACACGCAGGAGAAGGACGCAATCGGCCGCCTCTGGGCAGCGAAGTCCGGCGGCAAGTGCCTCTACGCAACCGTGTACAAGAGCGAGGGCGGGCTTGGCGTCAAGGGGCAGCTGGATAAATTGTTCTCAACTAAACCTTGAAACAGCAGTTGAAATGGCAAAATCTTTATCGCAGACGCAAAGGAGTCAAGACGCAGAGATTTACTTGTTTTATGAATAAGTTATTATAACAGGGGGTGTTGTTTGGCTTTTCAGCATTAAGGTGAAGGGAAGCGTTTGCTTGATAAAACCGATATTGTGGTGTTGCCGCCAAATTCCTTATTGATTTCTACGCACTTGAACTTCTCTGCGTCACAGCGATTAAAAACCAACCGCGACGATTATGATAAAGCATCGAGCAGCGGTGCGTCTGCGCGGCGCTTGCGCATCCAGTCTCGTGAAATATGGTATAATATGTGCCATGGAGAAAGTCGCGACAGACATATATTCGTTCGACAGGCTGCGGGAAGACGGTTTCACATACGTCGACAAGACGCGCGAACTCTACGCGATGGCGTCGGGAGAGTGTGGTGCGCAGTTTTTCATGGCGCGTCCGCGGCGTTTCGGCAAGTCGCTCGCCGTCTCGACGCTGAAGGCCCTCTTCGAGGGGCGGCGCGACCTCTTCAAGGGGCTTGCGGTGGAACCGCTCTGGGACTGGTCGAAGAAATGGCCCGTCCTGCACCTCGACATGGGCAGCGCACAGAAAGCGACCGTGGCGGAGCTGCGCAGACGCTGGCGCGAGATTTTGAAGAACGAAGCCATGCGAAACGGCGTTAGCGTTGATGACGACGAAGACCCGGCGACCTTCTTCGA
>CAMZET010000234.1 GCA_947305825.1 uncultured Verrucomicrobiota bacterium | reverse complement strand
CTCGCTCGACATGGGCATACTCAAGCACACGTTCACGGTAGGCGCGTTCACCGCGCTCTCGCGTGTGCTTGGCCTCGTGCGCGAAATGCTCCAGTCCCGGCTTATTGGCGCCGGGATGGAGCAGAGCGCCTTCACGCTCGCCTTCGCCATACCCAACATGGCGAGGAAGCTCTTCGGCGAGGGGGCTTTGACGGCGGCGTTCGTGCCTGTCTTCAAGGGCGCGGCGGAGGCCGAGTCCCTCGAAAAGGCCGCCAAACTCGCCAGGAGCGTCATGACCATGGTGCTCCTTCTCCTCGGCGCAATCGTCCTGCTTTGCATGGGCGGCCTCGAACTAGTCGTCAAGTTCCGCAACGAGATTGGCCTTGCCGACGCGCCGCGCCTGAAACTGACGATTCGCCTCGTCAAGACGCTTCTGCCCTACATGATATTCATCTGCGGGGCGGCATTCGGCATGGGCGTCTTGAACTCGCTCGGGCGCTTCAAGGCGTCCAGCTTCATGCCGTGTCTCCTCAATATATGCTGGATTGGCATACTGGGCTGGATTTCGTTTTTCCCGGAGCTGCGTCTGGACCAGCGCATCCACCGTGTTGCGATGGCGATTCTGGTGGCTGGCGCGGCGCAGATGGCGTTCCTGTTCTGGCGGATGTCGAAGGCCGGTGTGAGCGCGCGGCCGACGTTTTCCGGCTGGCGCGACAGGAAGGTGCGGCTGGTGTGGCACAATCTCGGTATAGCGGCTCTGGGCGCGGGAGCCGTGCAGATAAACTACCTTCTCGACCAGGTGCTCGCCTATTGCGCGAGTCCCTGGGCGGCCGGCGTCATCGGCTACGCCGAGCGGCTGATGGATTTGCCGCTCGGTGTGATAGGCGTCGCGTTTGGAACTGTCCTGCTGCCGACGTTCGCCGGGCTTTTCGCGAAGAAGGACTACGACGGGGTGCGCGAGGCGCTGTCTTCGTCGGTGCGTTCGCTGATGTTCGTGATGCTGCCGGCGGCGGCGGGGCTCTTCGCGCTCGCGCCGGAGATAACGAGCGTAATCTACGAGGGAGGCGACTTCGACGCGACGGCGACGGTGCGAGTTAGCCGCGCGCTCGCCGTGTATGCGCTGGGACTCGGTTTTTTTGCGTTCATGAAGACGATGGTGCCGTTTTTCCAGGCGCAGAACGACATGAAGACGCCTCTGCGCGTCTCCGTGGCGACGGTGGTGGTGAACGCGGCGGTGAATATCGCGGCGGTGGTGTTGCTGCCGGTCGAGTGGCGGCATGTGGGACTGGCGGGCTCGACGGTGCTGTGTTCGATGATAGGCTGCGCGGCGCTTGTGGCGATTGCGCGCCGGCGGTTCGGGCGGCTCGGGCTCTGCGGGTGCGCAGCGCCCGTCGCCAAGGCGTTGGGCGCCTCTGTGCTGATGGCGGCGCTGCTGCGCGCTCTCAGCCCGGTAGCGGCGGAGCATCTGCCGCGAGTGCCGGCGCTCGCCGCGCTTATCGTCTGCGGCGGCGCGGTGTACGTAGCGGCGGCCGCCGCTATGATGCCGGCGGAACTGCGCGCGTCGCTGCGTCGGCTCCGCAGGCGTCAGGATCGCGGCTGAACGCCCGTTCGCGCCTGTCAGGAACGGCGGCGGAAAATATGGTAAAATAGGTGTCACCATGGGATATGCAAGGAAGAGCGGTTCCGCAGGAGGCGGAGCAGTAAAGAGGGTGGCGAGGGCTCCGGAAGCGGCTCCTGCGCCGCAGTCGCCGCAGGGCAAGCAGGCTGCGGTTGCCCCCAAACCAGCCAAATCCGCGAAAAACGGCTCTTCCTCTGTTTGGAACATGCAGATTGGCGGTGCCAAGCAGAAGGATTTCATGACGCGCGTCGAAGTCCTGCTCTTCACTTCGGAACTTGCAGACCTCATCGAGGCCGGCATGACGCTCGGCCAGGCTCTCCAGGCGCTCGCCTCGCAGGGCGAGGAGGGCAGCGGCCAGCGCTTCGTCTGCCAGGACTTGTGCGACCGCATCGTGCGTGGCGAGAACTTTTCCGACGCCTGCATGCACCACCCCAAGACGTTCGAGCCGCTCTACGGCAACATGATACGCGCTGCCGAGGCATCCGGCGCGATGGTCGAAGTCTTGCGGCGCCTGGGCGACCACTACGAACGCTACGACAACATGCGCGGCAAAATCAAGAGCGCGCTTTCGTACCCGATTATCGTGCTCGTCTTCGGCATCATGGCGGTAATCGCCGCGCTCGTCTGGATCATCCCGAAGTTCCAGAAGGTGTTCGACTCCATGGGCGCGACGCTTCCTCTGCCTACTCGCATCCTCATCGGCATGAGCGACTACCTGATAAACTACGGGTGGACGCTCGCGGTCGGCGTCGTCCTCGTCGGCTGGTGGTTCAAAAAGTGGTCTGCGACGGAAAGCGGACGCCTGAAGATAGACGGCTGGAAGCTCCGCGCCCCGCTTGTTTCCGGCATCGTCGCGGCAGGCGCGTATTCCTCGCTCGCCTACACGCTCAAGACCCTTCTGACGAACGGCGTGAACGTCCTCCAGGCACTGAAGATAGCCGAGGAGACGTGCGGCAACGCGGTAATTGGCGCCGCGCTCCACACCGCACGTGCCAGAGTGACGGACGGCACGTCGATTTCCGGCCCGCTCGCCTCGTCCGGCGTCTTCCCGCGCATGATGACCGACATGCTCGCCGTCGGCGAACAGGCCGGCGACATGGCCTCGTCGCTCGAGCACATCGGCAAGCGCTACCAGAAGGACATGGACCGCAACAT
>CAMZET010000233.1 GCA_947305825.1 uncultured Verrucomicrobiota bacterium | reverse complement strand
GCAGTGCAGATGGCGTTCCTGCACGACCGCGCTTTGGACGGGGCGAGCGCCGAAATGATAGCGAAAATCACGGCGGCGCTCGGCTTCACGCCGAAGGAGGCTCCTGTTGTCTGGGACGGTGCGCTGCCAGACGCGAAAATCTACGTCGTCCTCGGCGCTCGTGCCCTGCGCCAATGGCTCCCGACGCAGCACGGCTCGCCTGGAATGTGGGTCGAGGCCGGCAACAAACGCCCCGCGCTCGTCACGTACTCGCCCAACTATTTCCTGCGTTTCAAGGAAGTGACTCCGGCGGTGAAGAAAATCAAGGCGGAAATGTGGCAGTCGCTCAAGGCCGCCGCCGCCAGGCTCAAGACCATAGAGCCTTGACGTGGGCGAGACCGCGAGCGAGAGCTTCTTCCGTCACGTCGCCGCACGGCTCGAACACCACGTGCGAAACCTTCTCCGCAAGCGGCTTCAATGCCGCGAAATCCACCTTTCCGTCGCCGGGGGCCAGATGGTCGTCAGTGAAATCCACTACATCGTTCAAGTGCATTCCGGCGTAAAGGTCGAGTTCGCTTTCCGGCGGTATTTCGGCCGCGTTCCAGGCGAACGAATGGCGGACGCGGGCGTGGCCGGTGTCGAACCAGCCGCGAATCGACGGCGAGGCGAAGCGGCGCACGATTTGCGCCGTCTCCTCCTCGTTCGGGAAGCCCTCGAGATACGGCAGGTTCTCGAGCGCGAGGGTGACGCCGCACTCATTCAGCACGGGCGCCACCGCCTCCAGTTCCCCGATAAAGGCGGGCATCAGTTTCGCGCCGCGCTTCGAGCGCCGCTTCATCGCGCCCTTGAGCACCCGCTTGTAGACGCCGCTTTCGACGCTGCCGCCGCCGAGTTTGAGCACGTCGCGCAACGTGTTCGAGTCCACGAGGGAAAAGAGCGACCCGAATGCGACGCGGCCGGCGTGCAAGACTACGGTCTTAGCGCCGATTTCCGCCGCGAAGCGGATGTTGCGCACGACGTGCGCACGGGCGAGAGCGCGCATCTCCTTCGAAAACGACGCCAGCTGGTAGAGCTCGGGATGCCCCGCCGGCGCTCCCATCGGGACCGGGCAGAATGCGTGTATGCTGCCGACGGGGATGCGCGAGAGCATCGCCTTGAAGCCGGTCGCCTGCGCGTGGCTCGTGCGGAAACCAAGCTCAAGAGAATCGAACCCCATCGCGAGCGCCTTTTCCGCTATCTCTTCCCCGCGCTCTATTTTCCTGTTGCACCAGTTTGTCGATAGTGAGTATTTCATTGCGGGAATGCCATCTTGTCCAGCATGAATGAAAGCACCGCGTCGTCGGGAATGTATTTCTCGCTGCGCGCGAACGCCTCTTCCACGGCTTCGATGTTGCGGAACGCCAAATGGCGCGGGACGAGCCCGCCGACCATCCATTCGCGAGCGACCGACATTACCGTCTGGAAGAACGCCTTGCGCACGATTGGCACGTCTTCGTCTTCCGCGCCGTCTTTGAGTTCAGCGAGGAGAGCGGCGAGGTTTTTCGCCGCGAGAAGCCTTGGATAGACTTGCCCCAGTCCTTTGGCGGACATGATGCGCCTGACGATTTCCGCCGGTTCGCCCGTGAGCGCGCCGCTCGGCAGAGGAAGGTCGATGCGTTGGCAGCGCGAGACAATCGTCGGCAGCAGCGAATCCGGGCGGTCTGTCAGGAGCAGGAAGAGCGTCCTGGGCGTCGGCTCCTCGAGCGACTTCAAAAAGGCGTTGGCGGCGGTCTGCTGCATTCTGTCCGCGCCGACCACGACGCCCGTCTTCCAGCCGCCGGAATACGAGGAGGTTTCCATCGGTGCGATGATTCTCTCGCGCATGGAATCGACCTTGATGGTACGGCTGCGGCCTTCGGGTTCGAGCCAGGCGACGTCCGGATGCTCGCGGGGATTGGGTGCGGCCGGATAGAGTTTCTTGAGGACGAGCGAGACGAGATTGGCGCAGTTTGACTTGATGTCGCCTACGACGAGGTAGCCGCCGCTGCGACCGCCGCCTGCATCGATGGCGCGGGAAATCAGAGAAAACGCTTCAGCGACTTCCATATTTCCTCCGCGACAGTTTCGACCGGCGCACCGGCGTCGATTTTGATGAATCTATCTGGTTCTGCGGCGGCGCGCGCGGCGAAGCCGTCGGCGAGACGCTTGTGGAAACCGGCGTCCTCGCGCTCGAAGCGGTCTTGCGCGCCGCGCGAAGCGACGCGTCTGGCGGCGGCTTGCGCACCGAGGTCGAGCAGGAACGTGACATCCGGCCTGAGGCCGCCGCAGGCGAAGTCGTTCGCCGCCTTTATGGCGTCGAGCGGCAGGCCGCGAGCGTAGCCCTGGTATGCGAAAGTGGAATCGCTGAAGCGGTCGCTAACGACACATTTGCCTTCGGCGAGCGCGGGGCGTATGACGTTGTCGACTAGCTGCGCGCGGGCGGCGAGGAAGAGCAGCAGTTCCGCGCGCGGCGTGGGCGGCTCCTCGTCTTCGTCTTTCAGGATGCGTCTGGCTTGTTCGCCGAGACGCGTGCCGCCGGGCTCGCGAACGGAGACGACGGCGCGTCCGCTCGTCGCGAGCGCCTCGCAAAGCAGCCGCGCCTGCGTCGTCTTCCCGGCTCCCTCGCCGCCCTCCAGCGATATGAACAGTCCCTTTGACATGGCGCCGGCCTCTTAGAGCGATGCGAACGGATTGCAGGAGAAGCCGGAGGAGCCGGGCGGCGCGAAGGACGTTCTGCGCCTGTTGTCGCCGCTGCGGATGCCGCCGCGCGCGTCAGCGCCAGCACCGGCA
>CAMZET010000232.1 GCA_947305825.1 uncultured Verrucomicrobiota bacterium | reverse complement strand
TGGGCTTTCAACATCTACGTCGCTCGCGAAATGAGCGGCGCCGCGGAAAGCGGTGTCGGCGTCGTCACCGGCGCCGCCGGACACCTCATGAAGCCCAACGGCATCTCCGGCGCCATCGCGTCCTCGCTTCCGCTCGTCGGCAAAATCGCCAGCAAGGCGGTCGAGGGCGGCGCAAACGCCTTCTTCGCCCGCTCCCTCGGCAAGCGCGCCATCCGCGAATTCCAGCCAGTCGCCTTCTAGCGCGCTAGCCTGCTACAACGCTACAACGCTACAACGCACTCCCGCGTTTTTGGTAAAATACCACGCAAAGCATAGAACAGAAAGGAACAACAAGAAACATGGACCCGCAGGTTTGGGAAAAGATTGACGGCCTCATAGACCGCAACCAGTCCAAGACAATCAAGGAATATTTCGCGGAAGATCCCGGCCGCGCCGGACGCTATTCGCTCGAGGCCGCCGGTTGGTTCCTCGACTATTCCAAGAATCGCATCGACGACGAGACGATGGCCGCGCTCGTCGAACTCGCGGAGAAGGCCGGCGTCAAGGCCGAGACCGAGAAGATGTTCACCGGCGAGAAAATCAACGTCACCGAAGGCCGCGCCGTCCTCCACACCGCGCTGCGCAACACCGAACCGGACGCGAAAGTCTTCGTGGACGGCGTGGACGTGATGCCGGAAGTCCGCGCCGTCCTCAAAGCTATGGGAGAATTCTCCGAGCGCGTGCGCTCCGGCGAATGGAAGGGCTACACCGGCAAGCCCATCCGCTACGTGGTGAACATCGGCATCGGCGGCAGCGACCTCGGCCCCGTCATGGCCAACATCGCTCTTACTCCATACGCGCAGCCGAACCTCAAGTTCTTCTTCGTCTCCAACGTTGACTCCACCCACCTCGCCGAGACGCTGAAGGCCGTCGTGCCCGAAGAGACGCTGTTCATCGTCGCGTCCAAGACGTTCACGACGCAGGAGACGATGTCCAACGCGGAGGCGGCGCGCGATTGGCTCGTCGAGCGCCTGGGCGCGAAGGAGGCCGTCGCCCGCCACTTCGTCGCCGTCTCCACCGCCGCCAAGGAAGTCGCCGCTTTCGGCATCGACACCGCCAACATGTTCGGTTTCTGGGATTGGGTCGGCGGCCGCTATTCCCTCCCTTCCGCCATCGGACTCTCCCTCATGATTGCCATCGGCCGCGACAACTACGCCAATCTCCTCGACGGCTACCACGCGATGGACGTCCATTTCCGCACAGCGCCCCTCGCCGAGAACATGCCCGTCATACTCGCGCTCCTCGGCATCCTCTATTCCAACGGCTACGGCGCCGAAAGCTACTGCATCCTCCCCTACGACCAGTATCTCTCGCGCTTCCCGGCATACTGCCAGCAGATGGACATGGAGTCCAACGGCAAGAGCGTGGACAAGCAGGGGCGCAAGGTCGCGTACACGACAGGCCCGATTGAATGGGGCGAGCCGGGCACGAACGGCCAGCACTCGTTCTACCAGCTGATTCACCAGGGTACTCACCTCATACCGTGCGACTTCATCGGCTGCTCGCGCACCCACAACCCGATTGGCGACCTCCACGACAAGCTCATGGCCAACCTGTTCGCGCAGACCGAAGCCCTCGCGTTCGGCAAGAGCGAGGACGACTGCCGCGCAGAGGGCGTCCCCGAAGAACTCGTGCCCTTCAAGACGTTCGAGGGCAACAAGCCGACGAACACGCTCCTGACCGACGAACTGACGCCGTTCACGCTCGGCTCGCTCGTGGCGCTCTACGAACACAAGGTGTTCGTGCAGGGCGTAATCTGGAACATCTACAGCTACGACCAGTGGGGCGTGCAGCTGGGCAAGGTTCTCGCGAAGGGCGTCCTGCGCGATTTGACGGCGGCGGCGCCGTCCGGCGCGCACGATTCCTCCACGAACCAGCTCATTGCGCGCTACCGCAAGGCCGTCGGTCGCTCGTGAACGTAGAGGTTCTCGAGCCGCACGGATTCTGCGCGGGCGTCAAGGGCGCCTTGTCCCTCGCCCGCGCCAACCCTTCCGCGTATTGCCTCCACGAACTCGTCCACAACGAGCAGGTCGTCGAGCGTCTGCGTTCCGGCGGCATGAAGTTCGTGGACGACGTATCGGAGGTGCCGGAAGGGGAGGCGGTGGTGTTTTCCGCGCACGGGGTTAGTCCCGCCGTTCGCGAGGCGGCGGCGAAGCGGCGTCTGCGCATCCTGGACGCCACGTGCCCGTTCGTCGCGAAGGTCCACCGCGATGCGCGGGCGTTTGCCGAGGCGGGGCTCGATGTCGTCGTAATCGGCAACCGCCGTCACGCGGAAGTCGCCGGCATCGTTGGCGAAGTGGCCCCTTCTCGCGTTTACGTCTATCCGGAACTGCCGCCGCCTGGCGCGCGCATCGGCGTCGTTTCGCAGACGACGATGAACGCCGACGAGGTTGCCGCGACTGTCGAAAGCCTCCGCTCCAGATACCAGGTCGAGACGTCGGCGCAAGTCTGCCACGCGACGAAGGAGCGCCAGGACGCCGTGAGGAATTTTCGCGGCGACGCGCTCGTGGTGCTCGGCGGCGCGAATTCGTCCAACACGCGGCGCCTCGCGGAAGTGGCGCGTTGCCCGGCGTACCGCGTCGCTTCCATGGACGAATTGCGCGCCCTCGACCTGCGCGGCGTCGCCTCCGTCGGCGTCACGGCCGGCGCCTCCACCCCGGAAGATTTCCTCCGCGAGGCCGTCGCGTTCCTCGAATCGCTCTAGCGGCTTGCCTGTTCCTCGAGGCTGGGCGTGTCACTCGCGGAACGGCTGACGAACTTGCCTATAACTTG
>CAMZET010000231.1 GCA_947305825.1 uncultured Verrucomicrobiota bacterium | reverse complement strand
GACAAGATTCCCCAGAGCGTCAAGGACGCCATGAAGATGGCCGACTTCGGCAAGGGCAAGCCGCTCACCGCGCGGCGCATCATCGCCGTCAAGAACGCCATCGACGCAAGCGGCGTGATGAAGCAGAAGGCGCTTGACGACGGCATCGCCGGGGCCAAGTTCAGCGACCCCGCCACCCAGAAGGCGGCGCTCGCCAAGGGATATTCGAAGGGCGAGCTGCCCAAGCTCGCCGCCGCGACCAGCCTCTACGCGCAGGCGGCGGGCTGCACCGAGGCGGAGGCCCTCGAACAGGTCACGACGCCCGGAACGCCGGCCAACCGCCTCATGAACTACGGCGGCAGGTTCCTGCAGAGCGCCGGGAACTTCAAGAACGGTCTGCGTCTCATCGACTCATTTGCCAAGTGGATTTCGGATACGAACGCGAAGCTCAATGCCACCGGCAATGACTTCAAGGAGGGGATGAGCCTTACCCTCCTCAACGCCTCGTCGTCATACATCGCTCCCAAATTTCTGCGCGGCATGGAGAAATTCGTCTTCGAGGAACTTGCCAGCAACCCTGCGCACAACCTTGCGGAGCAGGATGCCGACAAACTCTTCGGGCTGGAGAACAACGCCGCGACGCGCTTCTTCGGCCGCGGCTATGGCGAGTCCTACACGCAGACCGTCGCCAACATCCCGCCTGTCAAGCGCGCCGCATTCTATGCGGCTTTCGACGCGGCGTTTCCGCTCATCTCCGACCCCGCCATCGCCAAACTGCCGCAGTCCGAGCGTCCGCCCGAGTTCATCAAAAAGATCGACCGCTCCTTGGTGTTCGGCCGCATCATGAAGAATCTCGACAAACTTGCCGCGCTCCATGCCGCAGGCACGCTCACTTCCGCGACGTTCGTCAAGACCTGCTTCCCCGAAGCGCGCCGCAACACGCTCGGCGCGGTGAACGACCTCTTCAAGCAGTGGGATCTTGAAATCAACGGCGACGAGGACCGCGGCATCCCGTCGAAGTATCCCGGTCTTGGGGGTCCGATCATACCGCTGATGGAAGAGACCGGCTGCACGGTCAAAGAGGCCGCCGCCGCCTTGCAGCCGGGCGGCGCGAGGCCGGCGACGCCGCAGTACGTCGCGGCCGGCTCGCTTCCGCTCGTAGCGTTCGACGGCACCACGCGCGAGGCGCGCGAGCAGCTTGTGGGCGACCTCAAGCGTCCCACCGACTACAACTACATAGGCGACACGAAGCCGCTTCTCCCGAAGGACGGCGGCTTCCGCTTCAATTTCCCCGACGGCACGACATTCAAGACCAACGCCACGGAAGAGGGGAGCGCCCAGATCGAAACGGTCGCCGACAAGGCGGAGGCCCTCTGCGGCCCCGCCCACCGCGAACAGGCTTCTTCGGTCGTGATGATGCTGTCGCAGTCCGGACTGTGCGTTCTGCGCGGCGGACTCAAGGGCTACGGCATCGAGTCGAGCGAGCATGCCGCCGTCGATTTCACGCTCTCCAGGAATGCCGAGACGGGCGACATCTCCATACGCTACTCCAGCCCCAAGGAGCTGCCGTTCTCCTTCGAGTGGAGCGCCACGATCAAGCCCGACGGCTTCGTGAGCACCACCCCGCTCCGGTTCCTGGACGAGCGGCAGACCCCGAACTGCAGGGCCGGCGTCGAGGAGGCCGTGAAGAACATGCAGAATCCGAGAGGGACCCACAATCTCTTTTTCAAAGAGGACAAGGCGCGCGCCGTGCCGCTCATCGAGACGATGATGCACGCCACGGGCGGCGACAAGGATGTCATAAACCTCCTCAAGGACACATACGTCTGCACCAGTCTCCTCTACAACTTCCAGAACAACCTGCGCCCGGCCGATGTCATTCTGTCGCGCGTCGCGCGGCTCAAGGAAAACGTCGCCGAACTCAGGGAGGCGACGAAGGGCAATCCCGCGATGTTCAAGATGGGGCTTTCCCGCCTCGCGGGACTTGGCGGCAAGCCGGTTCCCAAGGGCATGCTAGCCTCCCTCGTCAAGGCCGTGAACGCGGCGGACATCGGCAAGCTCAGGAAACTCTCCGCAGCCTCCTCCACCCCCGTGAAGATGAACGCCGCGATCGTCCAGTACCACGCCGCCGTGGGGCAGGCCATCAAAAAGTCGGGCATCCTCGCGATGTTCGACGGCGACGTGGGCGGAGAAGAAATGCTCGGCATGAGCATGCTCGCCGGCGGACTCGTGGCAGCGCGCCTGGGACAAGACGCCCTGCGCTCGATCAAAGGCGCGCTCGAATCGCCCGTCGCCGGCCAGCTTCAGGCCATATACACCGATTTGAACAACGAAGACCTCGTTGAAGCCGGCGTGCCGAAGCACGAGGCCACCATCATGAAGCGGACGGTCTCCGATCTGTCCTCCGACATCCTGTCCCTGCTCGACAATGTCAATGCCACTCTCGGCGCGGAGGGAGGGGACGTCCCCGCTTTCAGGGGCAGCCTCGACGATCTTGACGGCTTTGACGACATCGCCATCGAGATTCGCGACATGACCAACAAAGTCCACGCCGACCTCATCCAGATGGAGCGCGAAGAAATCGAGGCGCGGGAGGCGCAAAGGATGGCCGGCGCGAACGGGATGCAGGGCGGAAACCTCGTGATCGAGCCGTAGCGGCAGGCGGAATCTGCCAACTCAAATGGCGGATTCCGCCAGAATGTGCTATTTGCGTTGGCGGTTTCTGTTGTCTTCCAATCCCTTCTTATGGTAAAATATACACCATCGTCGCCTGGCGCAGATGACGTCGGTAACCTTTCGGACTTTCGCGTGTAAACAGACAACTAACTTTTCAACCTTTCAAC
>CAMZET010000230.1 GCA_947305825.1 uncultured Verrucomicrobiota bacterium | reverse complement strand
TGTTCTCGACCCTGCACACGAACGACGCGCCTTCGGCCGTCACGCGTTTGCTGGATATCGGGTGCAAGCCGTTTCTCGTCGCCTCGGCGCTCCGCGCCGCGATGGCGCAGCGTCTCGTCAGGGCGATTTGCACGAATTGCAAGGAATCTTACAAGCCGACGGACCGCGAAGTGAAGATGCTCGGCCAGTTCGCCAAGACGATGCCGGAAGCCATGTACCACGGCGCGGGCTGCGACAAGTGCGGCCGCAGCGGCTACAAGGGCCGCAAGGGTATCTTCGAGATTTTCAAAGTGGACGACACCATCCAGCGCCTAATCTTCGACCACGCTCCGGCAACGCTCCTCAGGCAGAGAGCGCGCGAAATGGGCATGAGAACCCTCCGCGAGGACGGCATGCTCAAGGTCGCAAACGGCATGACCACCCTTTCCGAAATCCTGCGCGTCACAATGGGCGACGCGGATTGAGTTGGGAGTTAGGAGTTTTATAGTTGCAATGAGGCAATGGGACATTTATGAATTGCATTTACGATTTGCGATTTACGATTTACAATTGCATTGGAGCAATGAACCATTTGGGCATTTGCGCAAATGCTCAAATTGATAAATTGATGCAATGCAATCGTAAATCGTAAATCGTAAATCTCCCAACTCCCAACTCCTAACTGAGAAAGCCACTGATTTCATCTTCCAAACATACCCTCTTGAAAGGAAAGCAACGATGGACATAACGATGAAGGATTTGCTTCTGGCAATGATAGAAGAAGGCGGAAGCGACCTGCACATCCGCGCCTACATGCCGCCGGAGCTGCGCGTGCACGGCGAGCTCTGCCCGCTCACGGAATACGACCTGAGCGAAGAAGATTCCTACACTCTCTGCCGCGAGATTTCCAACGAAGCGCACATGGCCGAGGTTGAAAAGAACGGCGGCGCGGACTACGCCATCGCCTACAGCGACCTTTGCACGCCGGAAGAACGCGAGACCGAAGACCAGAAGAAACTCGCCACGCGCTTCCGCGTCTCCGTCTTCAAGGAGCGCAAGCGCTACGGCATGGTGCTGCGCCAGATTCCGTCCACGCTCCTGACGATGGAGCAGCTGGGCTTGCCGCCTGTCGTGAAGGAACTGCTCTTCAAGCCGCGCGGCCTCATCCTCGTGACGGGTCCGACCGGCTCGGGCAAATCGACGACTCTCGCGTCGATGCTCAACGTCATCAACCACGAGCGCTCGGTGCACATAATCACGATTGAAGACCCGATTGAATTCTACCACAAGAGCGACAAATCGCTCATCACGCAGCGCGAAGTGGGCGACGACGTGCCGTCGTTCGCGGAGGCGATACGCCGCGCGCTCCGCCAGGACCCGGACGTCATCCTGGTGGGCGAAATGCGCGACATCGAGACGATCGGCGCGGCGGTGACGGCGGCCGAAACGGGCCACCTCGTCTTCGGCACCCTCCACACCACTGGAGCCGCCGAAACCGTCGACCGCATAATCGACGCCTTCCCGACCAACCAGCAGGCGCAGGTCCGCACCCAGCTCGCCGCCGGCCTCCAGGCCGTCATCTCGCAAATCCTGCTGCCGAAGCTCGACGCCAACGGCGAAGTCCACGGCCGCGTCGCCGCTTTCGAAATCATGACCTCCACCGACGCCATCAAGAGCAGAATCCGCGACGGCAAGACCAACATGATAAAGAGCGACCTCCAGACCGGCGCAAAATACGGCATGCAGACCCTCGACTCCCATCTCACCAACCTCTACAAGCAGGGCCTCATCGCCTACGAGGAACTCATCACCAAATCGCAGGACCCGGACTCCATCGTCCAGAAACTCAAGGAAGAAATGGGAGAGTAATCAGCCATGCTCGACCCGATACTCCAGCTCCTCGTCCAGAACGGCTACCTCGACGAAGAAGGCGCCAAAGACCTCGCCGACATCGCCAAGACCGAATCCAAGCCCACTCGCCAGCTCGTCATCGACCAGGAAATCCTGACCGAAGACGACCTCCTCGGCCTCATGGCGGCAGACCAGAACACCGAAGCCATCGACCTCGGCGGCCTTACGATTGAGACGGAAATCACGGAAGCCATCCCCGCCTCGACCGCGAGAATGTACAACGTCTTCCCCGTCGCCGCAGACGAAGACACCGTCACGCTCGCCGCCTTCGACCTCGTCGACCCCCGCATCTCAGACGAGATGCAGTTTACGCTCGGCAAGGCCGTTCGCATCGTGTTCGCCCGCGAAAAGGACGTCATGGATCGCATCGCCCAGTACTACGGCGACTCCAACGACTCCGTGGCGGACATGATAAAGCAGCTCGGCGAAGGCCTCGGCGACGACGATTCGCTTTCCGGCGCGGACTCCAACGACATCGCGTCGATGGAGTCGGCGGCCAACTCGTCGGCTATAATCCGCTTCGTGAACCTCGTGCTCTACCAGGGCGTCGTGGACCGCGCGGCCGACATCCACGTCGAGCCGTTCGAGAACGACTTCAAGATTCGCTACCGCGTGGACGGCGCGCTCTACGAGATGAAGGCGCCTGACGTGAAGATGGCGCCGGCGATTATTTCGCGCATCAAGATTCTGGCGAACCTGAACATCTCTGAACGACGCATCCCGCAAGACGGGCGCATCGCGCTCACCGTGGCCGGGCGTCCAGTGGACTTGCGCGTCTCATGTCTGCCCACCGCCCACGGCGAATCCGTCGTAATGCGTATTCTCGACCAGAGCGCGACCTCGCTCGACCTCGAAAACGTAGGCCTCCCCGAAGACGTCTACGAGCAGATTACGATGGATATCGAGAAGCCGAACGGCATCTTCATCGTGACCGGCCCGACCGGCTCGGGCAAAA
>CAMZET010000229.1 GCA_947305825.1 uncultured Verrucomicrobiota bacterium | reverse complement strand
AAAAAGCCGCCGCCGGCGGGGTAAGCCCCGTCGGCGGCTGATAGTTCGGGAAAAGGAGCAAGACCTTTAGCCGTTGGCGTTGTTGCCCCAGGCGTAGTGAGCGAACGCCTTGTTGGCCTGGGCCATCTTGTGCACGTCGTCGCGCTTCTTGATGACGCTGCCCTGGCCGAGGAACGCATCGGTAATCTCCGCGGCGACCGCAGCGGGCATGCCCATGCCGTGGCGGGCGCCGGCGAACTGCGTCGTCCAGCGAAGCGCCAGCGAGAGTTGGCGGTTCGGCGCAATAGGCACGGGAACCGGATACGTGGTGCCGCCGACACGGCGGGTCTTCACCTCGACCTGCGGCTTCATGTTCTCGATTGCCGCCGAAACCACTTCGAGCGGGTCGGTAAACTCCTTGTCGTCCTTCTTGAACTTCGCGGGGTCAGCCTCGAGCGACGCCTTGATTTTGTCAATCGCTCCGTAGACAATCCTTTCGGCGACGGACTTCTTGCCATCCTTCATGATGACGCGAATCATGTGCGCCACGAGTTCGGAATTGAACTTCGGGTCAAGCGAGACGCGCTTGACAATCTTTCTTGCTCTGCGCGACATGGCTTACTTCCCTTCCTTCTTCTGGCGCTTCATGCCGTACTTGGAACGGCTGCGGTTGCGGCCGGCGACGCCAAGGGAGTCGAGCTTGCCGCGGACGATGTGATAGCGGACACCAGGGAGGTCTTTCACACGGCCGCCGCGCACGAGGACGACGGAGTGCTCCTGGAGGTTGTGGCCTTCGCCTGGGATGTAGGCCGTGACTTCGTAGCCGCTGGTGAGGCGCACGCGGGCGACCTTGCGGAGAGCGGAGTTAGGCTTCTTGGGCGTCATCGTCTTGACGACGAGGCAGACGCCGCGGCGCTGCGGGCAGGCCTTGAGCGCCGGTGACTTCGAATGCTTTGCAAGAGGGCTGCGCCCTTTGCGTATGAGCTGGTTGATTGTCGGCATGTATCTACTTTTCCTTGCTTTTCCCGAAATTGGTGGGATATTTTACCATTTTTTCACTGTGCTTGCAAGTGGGTGGTCTGCTGCGGCTGCGCTTGGGCAGAAGCCTCAGCGGTCTCCGGCTTGGCCGTCTCTTCCGGCGAAGCCTCTCCCGGGACGCTCCACTCTTTTAGCTTGTCTTTCTGGCGGACGGGCCTAGTATAGACCTCTGTTTCGTCACGCATGGGCTTTTTCGGGTCGAGGGCCTTCTCGAACTTTGGCAATTGGCGCTGCGTGGCGCCGGAGCGCAGGCGCGCTGGCGCGCCACTTGCAGTGGCGGCGTTGACGCCGGTCAAGGCGGCCGCAGCCGCCTTCTCGTCCTCGCCTACCGCTTCGCGTGCGTCGACGGCCGCCCTCGCCTCGTCGTCGACCGCCGCCAGACGCGAACCGCGCGGCGGCAGCGGCTTGAGCAGCGGGTCGTCCTCCTGTATCATCGTGCACTTCAGCGTCTCCTTGATGTACGCCTCGATGTCAGGAATCGCGAACGACTCGTCCTCGTCGGCGAACGAAATCGCAATGCCCGTGTTCCCCGCGCGCCCAGTGCGCCCGATGCGGTGCACATAATCCTCCGCTTCGTAAGGGAAGTCGAAGTTGATTACGTACCCTACGTCGTCGACGTGGATGCCGCGCCCGGCGACGTCAGTCGCCACCACGATGCGGACCTCGCCGTCCCGGAATGCGTCCAGGACCTGCAGGCGCTTCGCCTGGCTCACGTCGCCGGAAAGCATCTCCACTTTCACGCCGCGCACCTTCAGGGAATCGTACACGTCTTCCGTGGTCGACTTCCGGTTGCAGAACACGAGCGTCCGGCTCTCGGGATGGAGCGCGATGTGGTTGAACAGAACCTTGAACTTGTCCTCGGCGCGGACGATGTACACGACTTGGCGCACGGTGTCTGTCGCGTTCGTTTCGCTTGCGACTTCCGCCTTGTATGGCTCCTGCATCCAGTTGAGCGCGAGCCTCATGACAGTCTCGTTAAGCGTCGCGGAGTAGAGCATGGTGGTGCGCAGCTCCTTTGGCGGCAGATAGCTGATGATGCGGCGCACGTCCGGGATGAAGCCCATGTCGAGCATGCGGTCGGCTTCGTCGATGACGAGCGTATCGACGTGAGCGAGGTTGATGACGTGGCTCTTGACGAAATCGAGGAGGCGTCCGGGAGTTGCGACGAGCAGATCGACTGGCTGTCCGGAGACCTCCCTTTTCTGCCGGTCGTAGTCCATGCCGCCGTAGACGGCAAGCGACCGCAAGCCCGAATAGCGGCCCAGCGCGTCAGCATCCTTGCAGATTTGGATGACGAGTTCGCGTGTGGGAGCGATAACGAGAGCGCGAGGCTGGCCGCCGGTCTTAGCGCGGTTCTCCGGGGTGCGGAGGTAGCGCGTGAGGATGGCGACGAGGAAGGCGGCGGTCTTGCCGCTGCCGGTCTGCGCCTTGCCTGCGATGTTCTTGCCTGCGAGGGCCTGTTCGAGCGAAAGGGCCTGAATTTCAGTGCAGTACTTGAAGCCGAGGTCGTAGATGGCGTGCATCACTTCGCTCGGAAGGTCGAAGTCATGGAAGCGCTTGCGCCCTTCCATGGGTTCGACGGCGAAGGTAGCGGGATCCCAAGCTTCATGCTCCGCCTTGCGTGCGGCCAGTTCCTCCTGGGAGATTTCGCCGCCTGGACGCATTCTGCCGGCGGCGGTGTTTGAGGGCGGCGGCCCGTTGCGGCGCCTGGCGCCGTGCCCACGCTGCTGTCCCGAGGAGGAAGGCAGGTCCTTGTCCTTCGGCTGACGGCGCGCGGCGCCTTGCTGCTGCTGGCGGTGCTGCGCATCGCCGCGCGCGGGGCGCTGGCGG
>CAMZET010000228.1 GCA_947305825.1 uncultured Verrucomicrobiota bacterium | reverse complement strand
CGCCGTAGGCGGCGGCGAGCTTGCGCCGCTCGATGCTCATCGTCTCGGGCATGGTAAGGATGAGGTGGTAGCCCTTGACCGCACTAACGAGCGCGAGGCCTACGCCCGTGTTGCCGCTCGTAGGCTCGATGATTGTCGCGCCGGGATTGAGCGTGCCGTCCTTCTCGGCGGCCTCGACCATCGCGAGCGCTATGCGATCCTTGACGCTGCCGCCCGGATTGAAAAACTCCACCTTCGCGAGAACTTTCGCCCCACCCTTGTTCAGCTTGTCGGAAATCTCGACTAGCGGCGTGCCGCCGACCTTGCCGAGTATATTTTGGATTGTATTGCTCATTGTTCTATTCTCTCCTGTTTGTGGCGGCCGCAATGAATTGCAACCCTCCAGGGTATTAGAATTGATACTGCACGCTAAAGACGAGACCCGAACCCACGCCGAGATTCTTGGCGGAGCCGTTACGATAAAACCTGTCCTTGTCGCCGGTATCGACATAGGCTGCAACAAGCGTGAGCCTGTCGGTGGCGAACCAAGCGACGTGCCCGTCGTAGTAGTCGTGGTTGCGAATGCCGTCTCCAACCCTTGCGCCCTGCTTGTATTCGAAACCGAGCGCGATGTTTTCCGCCGGCAGTATGTCGATATTGCCGAAAAAGACGGTATCATAGTCGTTGTGGCCGACTACTCCGTTCACGACTTCGTCCGTGTATAGGACGCCTCCAGAAAGAAGCACGGGTATTGGCGTCTGCGTGATGAGTTTGGATGCCACGACATAGGCGTCAAAGCCGTTATCGTCTAGCCCCAGCGCATCGACAGTCTTGGAGTCGGTGTACTTCCAGACGCCGCCGACGGCGAGCGCCGGCACCCAAACGGTATCGAACGCATTTTCATCGAGGAAGCGGAACTTCGCGCCGATGTTGTGCGTCTCGATGGACTTGTCGCCATATTTGTGGGCGTTGATGAATCCGTAGCCGTACGAAACTTCGAGTCTATCGAAGAATGTGAGCGCGGCGGAACCGGCGTACCAACTTATGTCTGCGTCTTTGAGATTGACGTACCATGCGCCGACCTGCGGTGCGGAGACTGTATCGTTCAGGTTGCTTGTACTGCCGTACTCCCACGGTAGGCCTGCAGTGTAGGCTAACGGGTTAAAAGCGATGCCCCCAGTGCCTTGCAGATTGTTGAGCGGCACGCTCGCGAAGAGGATGTCGTGGATGGCGGCAACGGCAGCGATTATTGCGAGTTTTATGTATGTGTTCTTCATGGTTTTGTTCCTTTCGTTTTTACCTCAAATTGCTTTGAGCGCCTCGTCAAGGGCGTCGATGATGTCGTCGATATGTTCGAGGCCGATGGAGAGGCGTATTAGTTCCGGCAAAACGCCACCCTTGCGCAAATCTTCATCGGAGAGCTGCGAGTGGGTGGTCGAAGCCGGATGGATTATCAGACTCTTTGCGTCGCCCACATTGGCGAGAATCGAGAATATCTCTCCGTTCGCAGCGTCCGTCACCTTGCGAGCCTCCGCCGAACCTCCCTTGACGCCGAAGACGACAACTCCACCCGCGCCGTTTGGCAGATACTTTGCCGCGAGCTCCGGATGCGACAGGGAGGGGTACTTCACCCATGCAACCTTCGGATGCTTCTCGAGGTGCTTTGCGACGGCAAGCGCGTTTTCGCTGTGGCGCGCGATGCGGAGCGGCAGCGACTCGACGCCCTGAAGGAAGAGCCACGCTGCGTCGGGCGCGAGCGTCGGGCCCTGATTGCGGATGCCGACCGTGAGAAGGCGAATCGAAAACGCGATGGGCTTAAGCGGCTCCGGGAGGTCGTGTGCGAACCTGAGGCCGTGGTAACCCGCGTCCGGCTCGTTGTAGAGCGCGAACTTGGGATCGCTCCAGTCGAAGCCGCCTTTCTCGACCACTACGCCGCCGATTCCAGCGCCGTGTCCGCCGATCCACTTCGAAAGGGAGTGGATGACGAAGTCCGCGCCGTGGTCCAGCGCCCTAAGGAGCGGCGGCGGAGTGAACGTGGCGTCCACGACGAGCGGCAGGCGGTGGCGATGCGCAACTTCGGCATACTTCTCGATGTCTGCGATGTCAAGGGCGGGGTTGCCGACCGTCTCGATGAAGAGAAGCCTAGTCTTCTCGTTTATCGCGGCTTCGACTGTCCCGAAATCGTTGACGGGCGTGAAGTTCACCTTGATTCCCACATTCGGCAAAATCGCGTCGAATTGCGCGAACGTGCCGCCGTAGAGATTGGTCGGGGCGACGATTTCGTCTCCTGCGCGGGCGATATTGGTTATGGTGAAGTAGATCGCCGCCGTGCCAGAAGCGAGCGTCTGTGCCGCCGCGCCGCCTTCGAGCGCAGCGAGACGGCGCGCGAGCACGTCGTTCGTGGGGTTCATGAGGCGGGCGTAGATGTTGCCCAACTCCTTGAGGGCAAAAAGATCCGCGCCGTGCTTGGAGTCGCGGAAGTTGTAGGCCGTAGTGCGATAGATTGGTACAGCGCGCGAATGTGTCGCAGGATCTCCGAACACGTCCTGTCCGGCGTGCACCGCCAACGTCTCGATATGAAGTTTCCGGTTGCTCATTTTGTTTGTTCCTTTCATTGGTCCGTCCCGGGACATTCCGGAGCAGATGCTGCATATTATATCATAATTTACGACCATAAATCCAATCGGAAATTTCTCCATGTGGCCATAGGTTTCTCCTATGTTTTCAGCTTGACAGACAAAAGAATTTATGATATAATACCTAACATGACACTGCAACAACTCAAATACGTCGACGGCGCCGCCCGGTTCGGCACCTTCACCGAGGCGGCGGCACGGCTTTTCGTCTCCCAGCCGACTCTCACCGAAT
>CAMZET010000227.1 GCA_947305825.1 uncultured Verrucomicrobiota bacterium | reverse complement strand
TGTCGCGCCGGTTGCTGTGCCTGTTGCAGAGGGAACGCGCGAGCCACGCGTCCTACAAACAATTCTTAACCCTCAACCCTCAACTCTCAACCCTCAACCCTCAACTCTCAACCCTCAACCCACAACTCTCAACCCTCAACCCTCAACTCTCAACCCTCAACCCTCAATTCTCAATCCTCAACCCTCAACCCTCAACCCTCAACCTTCAGCGGTTGCAGCGCGCGAGCCGAGCGTTCTTCCGGCGCTTGACGCATCCGAAGACGTTGTCCGCAAAGACGATTCCGCATTGGAGGTGGCTGACGGAAGGCATGTACAGGCGGCGCCGCAAATTTCTGTGCCCCGACAGGTTGTCGATGTCGCGCCGCAGCAGCCGGTGCGCGAGATTTCTTCCGTCGGCGTGTCGGCGAGCGTGAAAGCGGCTATCGAAGTCGTAAAGACCGTCGAGGCGATAGCTTCGGCAATCGAAGTGACGCCCGGTTTTGTCAAAGGCGAGGGGGCGGTGAGGTTTTCGTTGAAGCCTGAGATATTCGGCGGTGCGCAGGTCGTGATTGAAACGAAGGGCGGCGAATTGAAGGTGGAGTTTGTGCTTGGCGCCGCCGCCGCGCCGGCAGCGAGTGCTGAACGCGCGTCCACTGCGAATGCGGCGAGCATGGTGAATACGGCGAATGCGGTGAATACGGAGAATGCGGTGAAGGCCGCCGAACCGTCCGCTGCAACGGGAACGCGCGAGACGCGCGCTCCCCAGACGCCAGCCGCGCCAGTTGCGCCGGCCGCACGCGTTTCCCAGACGTCTGCCGTCGCGCCGGCCGTCGCGCTCATCGAAGCGAACCTGCCCGCGCTCTCCGAGGCGCTTTCTGCGCGGCTCGGTTCGTCTTTTGCCAAGATTTCCGTTTCCGTCCGAAAGGAGAGTGACGATGAAACCACTTGAAATACTGGTCGGACTGCCGCCGTGGTCGGTGCTCAAACCGGCGCAAATCCTCGCTTCTCCGGCGTTTGCCATGCCGTGCCGCTTTGCCGACCAGAATGCGGTCGTTCGCCTGGACGCTCCGAGCGGTGCCGACGCGCTCTTCCTCGACATCCGTTTCGCCGACGAGCCGCACGTTCTCGGCATACGCGACTCGGCGCGTTTCGAGTCGCTCCACGCGCTGTGGCCCTACCGCGCCGAGACTCCGGCGCCCATCCTCCTCGCCCTCGTTGAAAAGGAGTGCGCTCCGCTCCTCCAGACGCTCGAGAACGCCGTGCGCTGCCAGCTCCGCATTGCGGGCCTGGCCGACGCCGAAGGCGCGGCGACGTCCGGGGAGGACGGCGACGTCCTTTGCGGACGCGTCGCGGACGTGGAGTTTTCCCTTTCGCGCTCTGCCGCCGTCGACGAGGCATTCGGCTCGCTGCGCAATCTCGACCTCTCGCACCCATCCGTCCGCGACACGCCGCTCGACGCCGAGGTCGAGCACGCCGCCTTTGCGCTCTCCGCCGCCGACATTGCCTCGCTCGCGCCTGGCGACGCCCTGTTCCTGCCGGAGGTCGGTTCCGTGCGGCCGCGTTTCATAGTGGACAATTCGCTCGCGGCCGATGAAAACGGCGTCTCGCCGTTTCTGCGCGACGATACGCGCGTCCGGGTGCGAGACGCGGAGCCGCGCAGGATTTCGCTCGGCACACTGCTCGACTGGGCGCAGTCAGGATGCAATGAAACCGCCGCCCCGGCGTTCGCGCTGCGCCTGGCCAACTCGGCCGGCCGCACCCTCGCATCCGGACACTGCGAGAAAATCGCCGGCAACACGGCTTTCGTCGTCGAAAGCTCCGCCGCCAACCCATGATACAACGCCACGCCAAATCTCCGCCTACGCTATGTTCCAGACAGACCCATTCGCGCTCATAGTCCTGCTCGTCGGGATGTCGCTGCTGCCGTTCGTGGCAATGATAGCGACAAGCTACCTGAAAATCGTGGTGGTCGTTTCGCTTATACGAAACGCGCTCGGCATTCAGTCGATTCCGCCGAACATGGTGGTCAATTCGCTGGCGATGATTCTGACGTTCTACATAATGGCTCCTGTGGCCGGAGAGTCGTGGCGAATCCTGCAGGAGGAAGCGGCGGCCGTCGCTCCCGCGCACGCCGCCGTCGCCGCCGTCCCGGGAGCTGCCGCATCCATACCGCGCGCCCCCTATTTCTCCCTCCCTGCCTCCTCCAAGGCCGTCGAACCCTTCCGCGACTTCCTCTCGCGCCACACTTCCGACCGCGAACGCGCCTTCTTCGTCCAGACCGCCGAACGCCTCTGGGCGAAAGACCAGGACACGCCCGCCGTCGTCGACCCCGAAAGCTTCTACATCCTCATTCCCTCATTCTGCGTCTCCGAACTCACAAAATCCTTCCAGATTGGCTTCCTCGTCTACCTGCCTTTCATCGCAATCGACATAATCGTCTCCAACATCCTGCTCGCCATGGGCATGATGATGGTCTCGCCCGTCACCATATCCTTGCCGTTCAAGCTCCTCCTCTTCGTCATGGTGAACGGCTGGACGCTCCTCATACAGGGCCTCGTCAGGGGGTACGTCATATGAGCCAGGCCCAGCTGCTAGACTATGCGCAGACCTGCCTCGTGCTCGTGTTGCAGCTTTCTCTCATACCAATCATGGTAGCGACGGTGGTGGGCCTTCTCGTCTCGCTTCTCCAGGCGCTCACGCAAATCCAGGAGCAGACGCTCGGCTTCGCCGTAAAACTCATCGCCATATCCGTGACCTTGCTCGCCTGCGCATCCTGGATGGGCTCGACGCTCCTTCTCTACACGCAGGACATATTCACGCATTTCGCGCTTTTGCGGTGAGAGATTCCGCATCTGAGCCTCACTGTCTCCCC
>CAMZET010000226.1 GCA_947305825.1 uncultured Verrucomicrobiota bacterium | reverse complement strand
ATCTCTATGTCATTTTTCGCCATGTTATATCTTCTCGCGCCGTGAAAGGCGGTTATATTATACCATTATTCAGATTCTGTTGTCCCAGGTTTTGAAAACGACCTCCTGTCCGTTGGAGCAGATGGCGGCGAACACTTCGGCGGGCGAGCGGCCGTCGGAGAGCGTGAACTGCGCGACATCTGCGGCGTGAGCCTTTTCGAGAACTGCATAGCCGCCTGGCGTGACGCGCGAACCGGCGCTCATGTTGTCGGCCGCCGTCAGAACTATCCTGTCGCGGAACGCTGGCGCTTCGCGCGTCGAGACGGTCATGCAACATTGCGGGAACACGATACGGAACGCGAGCATCATCTGTTCCAGGTCTCCATCGGACACTTCGCACGGCGGCACAAAGCCGCCGTCCACGCGGCAGATGCGCGGGAACGCGAACTGCACCTTCGCCTCGTAGCATTCTCGCATGAGATAAAAGGCGTGCGCCGCAAGACTGGCCGCCTCCCGCCGCCAAGGACCGAGCCCCAGCAGAAACGCGCAGCCGAGGATGCGGAAGCCCGCCCGTCCCGCGCGGAGCTGCGTGTTGAGTCGCCACTCGTAGTCCGCCTTCGGTCCGGCCGGGTGCATTTCGCGATAGAGGGTTTGGTCGTACGTCTCCTGAAAGCAGGTCAACCCCTCGAAGCCGGCCGCGAAGAGTTCGCGGTAGCCATCTTCCGACTGTGGCGCCACCTCCAGCGCAAGATAGGAGAAGATTGTCTTGAGCAGCCGCCCGACCTCGGCGAGATGCGCGACCGTGTTCACCTTGGGATCCTCGCCCGCCACGACAAGCAACGAATCGATTCCCGTTTTGCGGATGGCCTCGGCCTCGGCGCGGATTTCGTCGAGCGTCAGGTTGCGCCGCACCGTCCCCGTGTGCTGGCGGCGGAAATCACAGTAACGGCAGGAGTTGATGCAGGTGTTCCCGATGTAGAGCGGCGCGTACACGCTCACCGTCTTGCCGTAGTAGCGGCGGCGGACGGTCTGCGCGAGGCGGCGCATCTCCGGCACAAACGGACGTGCCGCCCCGCTTATCAGATTCAGCAGGTCGAACCAGTCGTGCCGTTCCTTGGCGAGCGATGCCTCCACCATCTCCGGCGCGACGCCAGAGATGTAGCCGTCAACGTCGGCTTCGGAATATTTGAGATGCGGGAACATGGTACATTAGCACTATCACATTTTATGAAATGCGATAGTGTGCATTTTACTTGAATATGTCCATGGGGCTGGTGGCGTTGGCTGTCGTGGACGTGCGCGGCGGCTTGGCCTCGAGCGCCAGTTCCGCCGCGCGGACGGCGAGCTTGAACGCCTCCGCCATCTTCACCGGATCGCCTGCCGCCGCAACGGCGGTGTTGGCGAGAACGGCATCCGCGCCAAGCTCTATCGCCTCCGCCGCGTGGGACGGCAAACCTATCCCTGCATCGACCACCACCGGCACATGGCTCTGCTCGACGATGATCTCGATCATGTCGCGCGTGCGGATCCCGCGATTCGAGCCGATGGGCGAGCCAAGCGGCATCACCGCCGCCGCGCCCGCGTCCTCGCAATGCCGCGCAAGGACGGGATCGGCGTTGATGTAGGGCAGTACGACCATGCCGAGCTTCGCGCATGCGCGCACCGCCTCCAGCGTCTCGACGGGATCCGGCAGAAGGTAGCGCGCGTCGGGATGGACCTCGATCTTGATCCAGTTGAACCCTGCCGCCTTGCCGATCTTTGCGATGCGCACCGCCTCGTCCGCATTGCGGGCGCCGGACGTGTTGAGCATCACTTCCACCTTGCTGCGGTCGATCGCCTTCAGGATGTCGTCGCCGGACGAATCGCCCTCGTGTACGCGCGTCAAGGCGACCGTGACGAGCTCCGTTTCGCTTGCGGCGAGCGCGGCCTTTGTCTGTTCGCTCGATGCGAACTTCCCCGTCCCGAGGAAGAAGCGGTTTGTGAATGTCTTGTTTCCGATTGTCAGTTGTTTCATGGTTCTTCTCCTAGCAAAAGCGACACGACGGAATTGGCCTGCATGGCGGCGGCGATGCCCACGCGCACGCCAACCGGCGCGAAGCCGTCGCGCACGTCGCGCATCTGGTCGCCGACGAGGATCAGGTTTCTTCCCACCTTCCGCACGCGGATGTCGTTCGACCGTCCCCATCCCGCAAGGCCGATGGCCGAGACGATAGGCTTGCCCGCCGGCAGCAACGAATGGAGAAACATTTTCTTGGCCTCCGCCGAGTCCAGCGCCTCCACGACTATCTGGCATCCGGCGAACACCAGATCGGCATTGTCGGCTGTCAACCGTACATCATGGAGTTCGAGCGCCAGTTCCGGCTCGATCTCCCGCAGATTGGCGGCAAGGGCATCGATCTTCTTCTCGCCGAGTTGCCGACGGAAGAAGAACTGGCGATTGAGATTCGACTCGTTGACCGTATCGAAGTCCGCGATGACAAGCTTCTTCATCCCCGCCCGCACCAGCAGCATCGCGACGTTCGAGCCAAGCCCGCCCGCCCCGGCGATGCCCACCTTGGCGTTTTCGAGGATGCCCCGCTCCCGTTCCGTGAGGTAGGTGTTTGCGCCCATGTCACCCTCCCGCGACGATGCGGAACGCGTTTAGTTCCGCGCCTTCGTGCAGCGCCGCCGCCGCCACGGCGTCGCCCGCGACGATCTCGCCGTCCAGTTCGACGACCGCCTCCGCCGCGTCCACGCCCTGTGCCGCCAGAAACGCCGCCACGTTGGCCGCGTCCGTTTCCGTCTCTTTGCCTTGGTACCTGATTTTCATCCTTGTTCCTTCATTGTTTGGTTCGGTTGGCTACAGCCTCGCGAAGTTCATGTACACGAGGCGGTAGTCTTCCGGATTATAGACATACTCGTT
>CAMZET010000225.1 GCA_947305825.1 uncultured Verrucomicrobiota bacterium | reverse complement strand
GCCCTCAGTGTCATAAGCATCTTCGCCGTTCACCGTAAAGTATAGCTTGTCGCAACCCTCCTCGGACGATGCCTTCCACTGGAACGAGAAAACGCAGGGCGCCTGGAGCGAAGTCCTTAACCAAGTGCTCTCGTTATCGCCAATTGTGCCGGAACGCAGAATGTCGTCCGTCTTGGACCATTCGGCATCACCGCCGGTCAGCAGGTCTATGTCGTTCAGCTTGAGCTGCGTCGTCGCATGTGCGCCGAAGCAGATTGTTGTTGCCGCGAACACGGAGAGCATGAACTTTATGGCTGTCGTCTTCATTGTCTGTTTCTCCTTGCAAGCCTGGCGGGTGAGCAGCGGCATTATAGCGAATCAAGTTGGGTGTTGATGGTGTCGGGGTTCATGCGCGTGTCCAGCACGGAATAAACAACGACCTCGCTTTTGAAAATCTTGTAGTAAACGGCAAACGGGAACTTATCGATGAGCATCCGATGGTAGCCGCGTATCTTAACATGAATTGCGGGAAAGAACTGAAGAGTGTCGATTGCGGCAATGACCATTGTTTTGAAGTACTCTCCAAGTCCATATGACTGCTCGTCATAGAATGCTATGCCTCGAAGGATGTCCACGCGAGCCTGTGGATGAAGTTTGACCTTCATTAGACGGCGACTCCGGCTTCAAGCTCCGTCTTGACGTCAGCCCAATCGACAAGCTCTGCGGAACCGTCAGTCAAGCTTTGCTCGCGCTCCTTGAGCACATTGAAATGCCATTCCGGGGAAGGGAAATCGGAAGATGCGGCTATATCGCGCCAAATCAAGTTGATCACCGTGAATTTCTCGTCGGTGGTCATGTTTCTAACGCTTTCCATAATAGCTGGCATAGCTTTGTTCCTTTCTCGCTTTACGCTCATATTATACCAAATTTACGGCCTTGCGCCTACCGACCATCAAGGCCGCTTGCAAAATATTTTTCCCTCAGACCTAGGTAATAGGGCAAAAACCTTCCTCTAATGTTGGAGGCGAGAAAGCGCGATGTGCAGCGCAATGCCCGTAAGTCGCATCGCTTGGCCTCCAACCCCCAACCAACCCCCACACAAACCCCAATACAAACACAGGAGACAACCCTATGGGAAAATCCAAGACTGAAATACCAGTTGAAGTAATCCGGGATGGAGCCAAGAACCCACCACTCAGGCGCATCAAGCCGAACGGCACTTTGACCGTGACGCTGGGCGCGGCAAAGATCATAGAGGCACTTCGCGAAAACAAGCGCGTCGTGATTGATTCAGGCAGCTGCGGAGAGTGGATGCAGTTGCAGAACTTCTGCAAGTCGGACGGCACGCTTACCGTCGTCGCGCAAGTCTACAACGCGTTCAGCGAGGAATGCTTCTACGGCGCAGAGCCGAAGTTCGCGAACGCCAAGACAGGCGAGGAGATGAGCGAGGCCGAATACAAGGCGATTCTGGAGAACGCGGCAAAGTTTCGCAGGGAACGCGCTGGACGGCTCCATGCGACGCCGCGCAAGTACGTGGAATGTCCGAGCTGCGGCGCGGAGATCGATCTCGTCGGTCTCGGCTATCAGGGCGTGATTTGACAGACACAAGAAAGGAAACAATCAGATGAAGCTGAAAGTCACAGACAACGAAAAGGCGGCGCTGAATCTCATCAAGTCCGCCAACGAAGCCTCGGCGCTCGCCAAGCCTGCGAAGAAGACAATCGCGGGTTGGGTCGAGAGAAACGAGGAAGACCTCAAGACGGGCAACGCCACGGTGGACGGCATCGGCAGCGTGAAGCTCCGCTACTCCAAGACGCTCGTCTTCGACATCGACTAAGGAGGATGCGATGAAACTCAATATCGACTGGCGCGGAATGCTCCGCGCCGTCATCAAATCCGCGTTGCCGTTCCTCACAGGTGCGCTCGCGGGATTCATGACCGGTTGCTCGATGTACGGCTCTGGCATCGGGTTCACCGCATAAACAACGCAGAGCCAAAACAAACAAGGAAAGGAAAAACAAAATGGCAGACAAGCCTATCGTCAAGTTCGAGGTCCGCGCCCAGCGCGACCCCATCAACAACATCACGATCTACGTTCCGCAGATCGTCGACAGGAGCGCCGCGAAGTCGCTGGCGACCGTCATCGAGAACGCGATCGACCGCGGACTCATCGTCGGCGTCAAGCCCTCCGCCGCCAGCGGCATAGCGACCGGCCTCTGCGAGCAGCTGTTCAAGGAGTTCAAGGACGGCAACGCCGTCAACTTCGACGGCTACTTCTACGGTCGCCTCTACCTCGACGGAACGGTCGGGGCCGACGGGCGGCTGACGAGCTCCAACTCCATCAACATCCGCCTCGTCAAGGGCTCCAAGTTCTCGCTCGCGATGAGGGACTTCTCCTTCACGAACGTTGCGGACGACAAGACGCCCAGCGTGGACTTCCTGATCTCGCAGTGCGCAGGAGCGGTGAGGGGCAAGCTCATCAAGGGCCAGGCAATCGGCATCAACGGCTCCACGTTTGGGGACGACGCCGAGGCTGTCGCGGCGAAGTTCGTGTATGGCGACGGCACGGAGGTTGTGGCCACCGTCACCTACTGCGGAGAGAACCTCATCGCGGTCGCATGGCCTGACGGTCTGAGCGGCGTCGAGGACGGCACGGAGGTTACGCTTACCGTCACCCGCACCGACGGCGACATGGAGTATGTCTCCACGCCCAAGACGGCGACCATCGTAAGCGCGGCGTAAACGGCACGGCGGCAGGGGGCGACCTCTGCCGCCATATTTCGTAAAGGGAAAGGAGAAAACAATGTTGCAACTGACTTTCAAGGTGGCGGCGAATCCGCCTCCGCGACACAAGATAACGCGCGTCAAGCAGCAGAACCCCGACCTGCCGGAGGACGTGATAGACTT
>CAMZET010000224.1 GCA_947305825.1 uncultured Verrucomicrobiota bacterium | reverse complement strand
AACTGCGCCCCCCACTCGCCCGACGCCATCGAATAGAGCTCGCGCGTCTTGTCCACGTACGTGAAGCCATCTTCCCGTAGCCGGGAAAACGTGTATATGTCTGTCGCTACTTTCTCCATGCAGGATATTATACCATTTTATCCTCATCGCCGCATTGCGGCGTTTGCTGGTGCGGCACGAGACGGTAGCCGACGCGCCTGACGCTTTCTATCAATCTGCCGGAAGAGCCGAGTTTCTTGCGCAGCTGCAGAATATGCTGGTCGATGGTGCGCATGCCGCCGCCATAGTCTAGCCCCCAGACTTCGTCTATGAGGTCGGCGCGCGAGACGACCTCGCCGGCGCGGGAGACGAGTTCGCGCAGGAGGTCGAGTTCGCGCGCGGTAAGCGGGTATGCCTCGCCGTCGGCCTCGACCGTGAATTTCTTCGGGTCGATGAGGGCGGCGCCAATCTTGAATGCGGCGTCGGCCGGCTGCCCGGCGGCGTCCTGCCGACGCGCACCGCCGCGCCGCAACGCCGCAGCGACACGCGCCAGAAGTTCGCGGATGCGGAACGGCTTGGCCACAAAATCGTCCGCCCCTAATCCCAGCCCCTCCACGACATCCTCTTCGCCCGACTTCGCCGTGAGAAAAATCACCGGCACAGTCTCGTCGGCCTTGCGCACTTCGCGGCATACGTCGAAACCGCTCGCCCCGGGCATCATCACGTCGAGGATGAGCAGGTCCGGCCTGGCCTTGGCGAATCGCGCGAGCGCTTCCGCGCCGTCGACGCAGGCCACCACCTCGTACCCTTCGGATTCGAGCGTGAGGGAAAGTGCGTTTCGCAGCGTCTCGTCGTCCTCCGCTAAAAGAATGCGCGACATTTCTGGCAATCCTGCTGGAATGGTTTCAGGCTGACGGTGAAAACGCTGCCGCCGCCTTCGCGGCACGAATAGGTGACGTCGCCTCCCATGCCGCGAGCCAGCAGCCGTGCTATGGGCAGGCCGATGCCGATGCCGCCCGCTTTCTGGGTTATCGAGTTGTCGACGCGGTAGAAGCGTTCGAAGATATGCTTCTGGGCTTCTCCGGGAATGCCGGGTCCGCGGTCTTTGTAGCGTATTTGCGCACCTTCCACCTCGATGTCTATGGGGCCGTCGGAATATTTGACCGCGTTTGAGACGAGGTTTGCGCCAATGTGCCGCAAGGCGTTGGGGTCTGCTAAGACTACATCGCCGGGGAATTTCACGTTTACGTTCGCCCGTCCGCGCGAAATGGCGGCGATTGCCTCTCGTTCCGGGGCGGAGTCGACGAACTCCGCCAGATTGAACGGCACTGGAGAAAATCGGTAGGAGCCTTTGTTGAGACGGCGGAAATCGAGAAGCCGCTCGACGATGCCGTATAGCCTGTCGGCTTCTATCATTATGGCGTCGAGGGCTCCTTTGCGCCGTTTTTCGTCGGCGATGCGGCCTTGCGAAAGCAGTTCGGCATTGAGGCGTATGCCGGCGAGCGGGGTTTTGAGTTCATGGGAGACGTTGTCGAAGAAGTCGATTTTGCTCTGCGCGTCGCGCCGCTCGTGATGCAGGAGATGGAAGAGATAGGCGCAGGTGGAGAGCGGCGCCGCGACGAGCAGGACGAGGACAATTGCTCCGAGCGTTGCGATGCGGCGCAGCCTCGCCCGGAAAGCGACGCCGCCGTCCGCGCGCGCCGTTCGTATCGCCCCGTCTCCCAGCGGAGGCGCCAACTCTACGGAACCTTGCATCGCGGGCTTCTCCGGCCAATTCGCGCTGGCGAACAACCTCCGACCGCTGTCGTCCGCTATTTCAAACGCCGTAGTTGTCATGGCGTCCACTCCCAGTGCCGCGACTTTTTCGCAGACGCCCGGCAGGAGGGCGAGTTTCTCCCTCGTCCACGGCATTGGCGGGGCGTTCGGCGGGCGTTTGGCGATGGAAACGGGAACTGCCGACGGCGGGCGCGGCGGCGAATGCGGCTGCGGATTGGCGCGAGAGCAGTCGGAAGCCAAATCCAGCCGCGTCATGTCGTCGGCGAAACCAAGCATCATGCCGAGATAGAACGCCGCATGGGAGTCGAGATCCTCCTGTTCGGAGTCCCGGCAGTCGCGCCATTCGTTGACCAGAGCCCTGGCGCCGAGAAACGCCACCATTAGCGCCGGGATGAGAATCCCCGCGCACAGCAGCAGCGCTTCCCTGGCAGTCCTTGGCTTCATTATGGCGGTATTATACCAAAAACGGCCAGGAGCTCGCTACCACGACTTTTCGAAACGCAGTCGCACGAAGCAGGCATCGGTTTCGCTGGCGGCCGCGGCGGTGTAGACGCCGCTCGTTTCCGTCTCGGTCAGCGTCAAGTTTTCTTCAGAGAATCCGGCATCGCCGGTCGAGAGGTCGAAAGAAGCCTCTGGCGTCACCGTCACGGCAGACCGCGAACTTGCCGCAAACGTGAAGTTTGTCCCGTCGACGCCGAGCACGTCAAAAGTCTCCGCGCCGTCTCCGTAGCAGAAAGCGAGAATCGCGTTCAGATTGGATGAGGAAGCGAGCCAAGTCTCCAGCGATGCAGTGGCATACGACGTTTCGCCGGTGTCGGAGTCGGTCGGCTGCGCCACTTGCGTTTCCGATATGCCGGCGGAACCGTCGGCGACAGATAGAAGCCAGGTGACGAGTTCGTTTGCTTCGATGCGGGCGTAGTCCGTCGAGTTTACGGCATAGGAAACCTCGCGGCCGAGGAACGAAGAGTCGGCGTCATAGCTGGCGGGGAGCGCGGAGAGCGTAGTCGCGGCAGTCGCTTCGTTTGCGGCGAAAGCGCAGGCTCCGACTTCGGCGGAGGAGGATATAGTCAGCGCATCGGCCGGGATGCCGGCGAGCGAGGCCTGGCCGAACACGGCTACGGACGACCAGTCGCCG
>CAMZET010000223.1 GCA_947305825.1 uncultured Verrucomicrobiota bacterium | reverse complement strand
AACAAGGTCGAGCGCGTCGAGCAGAAGAAGCCGGAGGAGAAGAAAAAGCCGGAGGAGAAGAAGAAGAGCGCGAAGGAACTGCGCGAAGAGCGGATGAAGAGGATGCGCGAGAGCGCCAAGACCGTGAAGCCGGCGAAGCCGCCGCCCGTCGAAGTGCCGCCAATCGCCAATCCCCGCGGCAAGCCCATGTCCGAAAAGGAAATCCTGGACGCGCTGAACAGGGGAGCGAAGTTCGGAGAGGAAAATTCCATCCCCGAAGACGAGCTTTCGCGCCAGATGTCGCTCATACACGACGCTTTCCACAGCAAATGGGTTTCGCCGCCGTACTCCCCTTCGCTGCGCGAGATGATTTTGACCGTCACCTTCGACAACGCCGGGAACGTGACGCGCCATTCGCTCGCGCAGAGTTCCGGGGACGCCGCCGCAGACGCGAGCGTGCGTCGCGCGGCGGCGATGGTCCGGCACATTCCGGGGCTTACCCCGTCTTTCCTGCGCGCCAACCGCACGGTGAGCGTCCGCTTCAAGGTGGAGCCCCAGTAAATGAGAGGAAAGTCGGCAGGCAATTTCCAAACAATACGACAAATACGGCAACGATACGGCAATGATTGCAAGTTCTGTTTTCCCATTCATGTTGACGGTGGTGGCGCTAAGCGGCGTGTCGGGGGACGCGCTCACGGCGCGGGCGTATTTCGACGCGAACAACGTCCGCGTAGGCGACCCTATGATATTGACGATAGATTTCATCGGTTCGGCGCAGTTCGAAGACCTCCATCCGCCGGAACTTTCGCGCGAAGTAGACCAGAAGACGTGGAAAATCGACGATACGAGCGCAAAGACGGAGACGTATCTCAACGCGCGGCGGCTGGTCTACCGTCTCCGTCCCATGCGCGAAGGGCTGCTGCGTTTCCCCGCTCTGACGTTCCGCTGGGGAGACGGCGCGGAGACGGCGACGCGGGAGATTCCCGTGCACGTGAAGCCCGGCGTTCAAGCGGCGCTCGTATTCGACTCGCAGGAGCAGCGGGCGATGCCAGACGGCATCGTGTGCGACGTCGCCGGACTTGGCGAGGACGAGGCGTTCCGGTGGCGCAAGGCGTGCAACAAGCCGACGGCGGACGGTTTTGCGGCATTCGATTTCCCTGAGGCGAGGATGAACGAGGCGGCGTGCGCCATAGTCGAAGGCAACTGGGCGCGCGCCATGAGAATATATACGTCGCTGGAATGGCGCATCGGCCAGACGGCGGCGATAGAGCGCGGCATAGCGGCGGCGAAGGGAGAACTTCCGGCGTGGCGGATTGCGCTGCGGCCGCTGCTGCGCTACGATTGGCGCGGCCGCGTCCTGGCGGTCCTGGCCGCGCTGGCGGCGGTTTCGCTCTTCTTCTTCGTCTCGTCGCGTCTCATCAGGCGTCTGGCGGCTGTCGCGCTCGTCGCCGCGCTCGCATTGCCCGGCGCCGCCTTTGCGCAGGCGCAGGGCGAAAGTCCGTTCGACGCTATCGAGAGGATGCACGAACAGATGATGCAGCGCATGAATAACATGATGAACGGCATGGATCCGTTCGGCGCGGCGCTCGGCCAGGGGGCGGCTCCAGGCGCGTTCTCCATGTCGTTCAACGGCCAGCAGGCGGAACCGCCCGAAATACGCGCTTCCCTCGAAGTCTCGACGGCTGACGTGCGCGTCGGCGAAACGTTCCGCTACATCCTCTCGCTCGAATCCCCGCGCGGCGCCACCCTCGACCAGCTCCGCTTCATCCCTAGCGAAATGTTCGGCATGATTTTCACAGGAAAGCCCGAAACGCTAGCGGACGGCACATGCGCCAACCCCTCCAACCGCGTCCGCCGCATCGCAATACCTGTGCGCTACGACGTCCCCTTCAAGGGCGAGGTCAGCCTCCGCGTAGACGGCATGGTCAGCCTCCGCCGCCAGATGGGACGCTCCTCTTTCTCGTTCTCGCAGAACTTTTCGGAACAGACGCCGCCGGTGCCCGTCGAAATCAAACCGCTGCCTACCGACAACCAGCCGGCCGATTTCTCCGGCGCAATCGGCACGAGTTTCCGCCTCGTCCAGACCGCCGACCGCGCAAAAGTCTCCACAAACGACGTTGTCACCGTCCTCAAGACGCTGGAATTCTCCGGCTACCTGCCGCTTGGAGCCGTGCCGGACGAAGTGGAGCGTCGCGCCGGAAACGTTTCACGCGTCTCCTGGCAGGATTATTTCGTGGCGGACGGCGCGCATGCCATTCCTCCGCCCTCGCTAGTCTGGTACGACACGCAATCGCGGACTTACAAACGCGTCGTCGCCAAGCCAATCGCGCTGACTTATGTTCCAGACGACGAGCAAGGCGAAGCCGCGCAGTCCGTCGCGGTCGACGCCGCGCAGGACGCCGCCGGCGCAAAGACGCTCGTCCTGCGTTTCGCGCCTTCCGACGACGCTCCTGTCGTCGAACGCTTCACTCTCGTCGACGACGCCGCGCCTCCGGTGGAAACCGAACGCCGCGGCGACTGGGTTCGACTGGACACCGGCTCCCACGCCGGCTGGCTGCGCCGCTAATCTTCGCAGACAAAACCGACGCGCCCCGCTTTGAAGCGGAATATACGCGGATTTGGTATTATTCGCGCATCAAGCCGGGCGACAGCATTTACTTGTCCATCGACTGTCAACCGACGTCTTTAGACACATTATTACAGGATTTACAAGAGATTTTAAGCCACAAAGGACACAAAGATCGCAAAGATTGCAAAACTATGTGACCTTTGTGGTCTTTGTGGCTAACTAAAAAATCTTTGTGAATCCTGTAAATGATGTGTCTAAAAAAGCCTAAGGGCAAGCAAATGCCGTCGCCCTGCCCGGTCCGGTAAATTGCGCAAAAAGCCCTATTGACGCCATGGCAAAAATATAGTAAAATAGTAGGCA
>CAMZET010000222.1 GCA_947305825.1 uncultured Verrucomicrobiota bacterium | reverse complement strand
TGGCAGACGTCTGGCGACGGGCTTACTTCGACCAGGCGCGGCCGCTCTTGACGAGCGCGAGGGCGTCGGCGTCGAGGCCTTCCACGCTCGTGAGTGCGGGGCAGTTGCCGAAGGCGCCGAGGGCGACGGAGGAGAGGTTGCCTCCGGTCACGGTCTCAAGGCTGCTGCAGTAGTTGCAGAGTTCGCGCGGTACGGCGGTCGTGGCCGCCGGGAGCGCGAGGGCCGTCATGGAAGAGCAGTACTTGAACGCCTTTTCGCCGAGCGTCGCGACGGAGGCGGGAAGCGTCTGCGCGCCGAGCTTGGAGCAGCGGAAGAACGCGAACGCTTCGACTGCCTCGAGGGACGCGGGAAGGGCGACCGTCTCGAGCGCGTCGTCGTTGGCGAAGGCGCTCTTGCCGATTTCCTTGACGCCGGAGGCGAGGGTGGCGGTCTTGAGGGCCGCGCACTTCTGGAACGCATAGTCGTCGACGCGCTCGACCGAGCCGGGAACCGTGACGGAGACGAGGCCGGTGTTGAAGAATGCCGCCTTGCCGAGCGTCGCGAGCGAGTCGGGCAGCGCGACGGACGCGAGCGACGTGCAGTTCTTGAACGCCTTCTCGCCGACCGTCGCGAGCGTGTCGGAAAGCGAGACGCTCGCGAGCGACGTGCAGCCGAAGAACGCGAAGTTGCCGACCGCCGTCACGCTGGACGGAAGGGCGACCGAGGCGAGGCTCGTGCAGTTCGCGAAGGCGGAGACGCCTACCGTGGCGATGCCGGAGGAGAGCGTGACGCTCTTGAGGGCGGTGCAGCCCTCGAAGGTGGAGCTCGTCAGGTACGAGACGCCGCCGGGGACGGTGACTTTCCCGAGCGCGGTGCAGTTCTGGAAGACGGCCTTGCCGAGGGTCGTCAGGCCCGCCGGGAGCGAAACGCCCGTGAGCGAGGTGCAGCCCTTGAACGCCTTTTCGCCAATCGTCTTCACGCCAGCCGGGACGTTGACGGAGGTGATGGCGGTGTTGCCGAAGAAGGCATAGGCGGCGATGGCCGTGACGCTCTTGCCGCCGAGGACGGCAGGGATGGAGAGGGCTCCGGAGGCGGACGCGGCGCCATTGACCGTGGCGCCTGCCGCGCCGGCGGTGTACTTCCAGTCGCCGGCGACCCACTGCGCGTAGTACGTCACCGCGCCGGTCACCTTAGTGTCGGCCGTGACGAGCGTGCCGCCCGTAGAGGCCGTGTACCAGCCGGCGAGAGTGTAGCCGGAGCGCGTCGCAGCCGGAAGAGCGCCGATTGCCGCGCCGGACGTCACCGCGCGAGAAGTCTCCCTCGCCGTGCCGCCGTTCGCGTTGAATGTCGCCGTAACCGTTGGCACCGCCCACTGCGCGTAGTACGTCACGTCGGCGGAAACCACCGTGGCCGCCGTCACCGCCGTGCCGCCAGCCGCAGCCGTGTACCACCCTGTGAGCACGTAGCCGGCGCGCGTCGCCGCAGGAAGCGTTCCGACCGCCTTGCCTTTCTCGACCGTGCGCGTCGTCTCGCCGACCGTACCGCCGTTCGCGTTGAACGTCACCGTCTGCTCGACTACGGGATTCCAGGAACCCACGTAAGAGTTGAGCGTGTTGATGAGCTGGTCGGCCTCGGTCCTGCCGGTCCTGGAGGGCATCTTCCCCTTGCGCCCGGTGAACGCCACCGAGACTACCGTGCCGTCGGCCTTGGGCCAGTATATGCGCATATACGGGAAAATCCCGCTGCGGTTGTCGTCTTTCGTGAAAGTCTTGACGGGCGTCGCGGTGGAAGTGTCGGTCGTGTCGGTGCAGAGCAGGACAATCGGATGGCTCTTCACCCACGTCTCGAACGCTTCGGTGTTGATGCCGCGCCTTCTCATGCGGCTGCAGTAGCCGCATTTGGCGGAGCCCCAGTAGGACAGCAGCGGGACCTTGTTCGCGTCCGCGTACGCCTTGGCGGCGTTGAAGTCGCTCGTCCAGACGCCGGGTGTTGCACCGCTTGTGACGTGGGCGATTGTGTCCTCGCCGTACGCCAATGCGGCAAAGGCGCCCATGGCCGCTAACGCCATGACCGCCAGTTTCTTGAGCGGCCTCGTGGCCGCGATTGTTTCGGTTCTCATCTTTTCTTCGTTTGCCTTGTTGTTGACCCCTGTTACAGGGTATGGACATATTATACCAAATTCCGCGCCGCCGCGCTTCAACCGCAGTCGCCGCCGTCTACTTGGCGAGTTTTATCTCAATCGGGACGAAGAGGTCTGGGTCTTGAGCGCGGCGGACGATTTTTTCAGCGTATTCGTCGGAGTAGAAGCGGTCGGAGTCGGTGCGGTCGCGCCTGCCGTTGTATCGCTGGAGGGCTTTGGGCCAGCCGTCGAAGAAGCCTTGCGGGCGTTCGGCGGCGGGTCTGGCGGAGGCCCCGAAGCCTTTGCGCGAGAGGTACATTATGGCGGCGCGGACGTTGTTGGTGACGTTGCCCTCGTTGCGTTTCGCCGGCTTGGAAAGTCCGACGAGTTCTTTCTCGCGTCCCCAGTCGCCGGGGACGTTGACCTGGAGGGGGTCTGCGTTCCAGGCGGCGCGCGAGCGCGGGCCGCGCCCGCCGGATTCCTCAATCATGTGCGACTTGACGAGCGCGGGGGTCAGGTCAGCTATTTTGGCGGCCTGCTGCGGGGTGCCGCCGCACCAGCCGGCGCGGTCGCGGTTGAAGTCGCGGACCATTGCGGCGATGAGCGCGTCGTGCTGCTGGTAGCGAGCGTCCTCGAAGCCGCGGAACACGGGCAGTCCCGCGCCGCCCGCCGTCGCGCGAGGCGGCGTAGCAGAGGTCATGGTTGGTCTCGACATTCCAGGTCTCGCGCCAGACCCACGACAGGTGGATGACATCCTGCGCATCCATGAACATCTGCCAGTAGGCGTTGCGCTGTCTCTCGCCGTCGATCAGCTTG
>CAMZET010000221.1 GCA_947305825.1 uncultured Verrucomicrobiota bacterium | reverse complement strand
CGCCGGGATAGGCGTCGATCACGATCAGCTTCTGCGTCAGCCACACGGTCTCGTTTTCAAGACGGACGTCAATCCGAACGGTCTCGTTCGGCTGATAGATGACAATTTGGTTCTCGCTCGCAGCCATTGGTCTTTGCCTTTCACGCGCATATTATACCAAACCTCTCGCCTCAGGACCTGCCGCGAACGCTGACTTCCTGATTCGGTGGATCCCGCCGCATTCCGCAATGAAGTGCGGCAGAATTTGCGTGTAGAGCGACAGGGCGTCCATTTTGTCGATGGTCGCCAGCTTGTGGTGAAGCTTCGTTTGTATGATGTCTGCAACGATGGACAGCTGCTGCAAGTCGGCGCACAGACCTTGCCAGAAGCGCGCAGCCAGCACCATGGCGTTATCTTCGTAATCCTTCTTGTTCAGATAGTCGCTAATGCGGGAATCCGAAACTCCGACTGCGGTTGACGCTGTCTGCTGGGTGATTTCCTTTGCGGCAGACTCCGCCTGGTGCCAGTCTTTCTTCATCGTCCGAGCAAGGGCAATAGCAACCCGGCAGGTCGTGAAGACCTGCTCCATAAGACCTATACCGATTCGACCGGCAAGGTCGGCTATGTCATGCACTTCCACGAGGCAGCGTTGTTTCTGCTTTCCAAGCTTAAACGATTGAATCGTCATTATAGCATATTTTGGGGCATGGTTCAAGGGCGTGAATTGCGAAATGTTGGCGAAACGATGCTTCTGCCGCTTGTTTTCATTCCTGATATTTTCTCGATGACATTCCCTCGGCAATTTCCGTCAAAACCGCCCGGTGCGAGGAAAACCATTGCGACCACCGAGCCGATTTGCCCTGCGATTTGAGGGTTTTGCGCCGGTTCCGTTCCCGCCAAAACTGAAATGGCGGGAACAAGTCCTTCTGTGCAGACCCCGGCAGTTCAAGATTGCCACGGTGGTGATCACGAGCCGGGATGCGCAAAAGGAACGAAACAATGCCTAAAGCACATCGTGCCCACAAGCACACCCGTCCTTCGGAACCCGTCACGCCGGAGATTCTGAAGGTATCGTCCATCAGCCGCATGCGCTCGATTTCCGCGATAGGCACTATTTAGGCACTGTGGGCGTTGTCGGGCGTTGTCGGATTAGTGATTAGGGGCTAGTGGGCAGCGGTCGGACAACAGGCGGGAAGCCCCGTAAAAACGCGAAAAACCGCGAGGAATCACGGTTTTTGGGATGGTGGAGATAAGGGGAGTCGAACCCCTGACCTTCTCAATGCCATTGAGACGCTCTACCAACTGAGCTATATCCCCAAGAATTGAAACGGCGTATATTTTATCATAAATGGCGGCGGTGCGCAAGGGGGGTAATCTGGGAAATTTCTGGCGTGGTTATTCGCGGTGCGCGTCTGTCAGAAGCCGAGGAGGTGCAGATAGGCGGCGACGAGGGCGTCGCCGCAGAACATCCAGGCGAGGCAGCCGAGGCAGATGTATGGCCCGAAGGGGATGGCGGCGAACTTGCCGAGCTTGGTCTTGGAGAGGGCAATCATGGCGAGGCCGATGACCGAGCCGGCGACGGAGGAGATTATTAGCGTGACGATGACGGCGAGCGGGCCGAAGAGCGCGCCGATCGCCCCCATGAGCAGGACGTCGCCCATGCCCATCGCCTCGCGCTTGAACGCCTTGGTGCCCAGGAAGCGCACGAGCCACAGGAGGCCGAAGCCGAGCGCGAGTCCGGTGAGCGACATGGGAAGCGGCGCGACCGGAGAAGGCTCGACGCCGCAGAGCGTGAAAACGGCAGACGCGGCGACGCCTAGCGCCATGCCGCCGATTGTCACGAAGTCCGGCAGGAGCTGCCAGTCGAAATCGATGAACGAGCCGACAATCATCAGCGAAATCCAGACCCACATTACCGGCGCGTAGATGCCGTATCGCCAGAAAGCCGCTAGGAACAGAGTGGCGCCGAGTAGCTCGACGAGGACGTAGCGCGGGGAAATGCGTTCGCGGCAGCGGGCGCAGCGCCCGCGAAGGGCGATGTAGGAGAGGATTGGGATGTTCTGCCACCATTTGATGCGGGCGTTGCACTTCGGGCAGTGCGAGGGCGGCAAGACGATGGACTCGCCGCGCGGCACGCGCCAGACCACGACATTCAGGAAAGAGGCGATGACGGCGCCCAGGCAGAACGAAAATACGCAGAATATGCGGAAGAGGGGGTCTGGCATACGGCGGTCTCGCTAGTTGAGAGGGTAGGTCCCGGAGAGCGTGATGAGGGCGGCCTCGGCTTTCTGGCCGCGGTAGAAGGCCTTGACGCGGCTTGCGAGGGCGTTTGCCCAGTCGGCGACGGCTTCGGTGTATTCGACGCGGCTGACGTCGCCGACTGCGAACTGCTCTGAGACGGTATCGAGGTTTTCGCGCGCGCTGCGGACGCTGGCCTCGGCGGAGGCGAGCGCTTCGCGGGCGTTGTCGCGTTCGTTGACGGCGATTGTGATGGCGCGGGAGAGGTCGAGTTCGGCTTCCTCGACCTCCGTGGCGATGGTTTGCATGGCGACGCGGGCGCGTTCGACGGCGGTGGTGCGGCGGAAGCCGGTGAAGAGGGACTGTGCGCCGTTTACGCCCCATCTCCAGTACCAGAGCGGGTCGAGCCAGTTGAGGGAGAGCGAGGCGGAGACTTCGGGCAGGAGGTCGGCGAGGGCGTAGTCGAGGTCTGCGGATGCGGCGCGGAGGCGAGCGCGGGCGACCTGCATCGCCGGGGCGTTGGTGCGGGCGAAGTCGAAGAGTTCGTCTGCGCCGATGGTGGTTGGGTCGAGCGGCCTGTCGCTGGGTTCGAGGTTTGGTGGGATGCCGATTACCTCCTCGCCCCATGAGGCGGCTAGGCCCAGTGATTTGGCGAGTACGGCGCCGGCGTTGACGAAGTCGTTGGAAGCGGCGACGACGGCCTCGCGGGCCTCGGCCAAATCG
>CAMZET010000220.1 GCA_947305825.1 uncultured Verrucomicrobiota bacterium | reverse complement strand
CCACCGGCCTCTTCCTCACGGACGAGAAGGCCCGCGCCCACATCACCGCCGGCGCGAAGAAGGTCATCATGAGCGCTCCTTCCAAGGACGCGACCCCGATGTTCGTCTACGGCGTCAATGACAAGACGTACGCCGGCCAGGACATCATCTCCAACGCATCCTGCACGACGAACTGCCTCGCGCCTATTTCGAAGGTGCTCAACGACACGTTCGGCATCAAGCGCGGCCTGATGACGACGATTCACGCCGCGACGGCGACGCAGAAGACGGTCGACGGCCCGTCCAAGAAGGATTGGCGCGGCGGCCGCGGCATCCTCGAGAACATGATTCCGTCCTCCACCGGCGCGGCTAAGGCCGTCGGCAAGGTCCTTCCCGAACTCAACGGCAAGCTCACCGGCATGTCCGTCCGCGTTCCGACCTCCGACGTCTCCTTCGTCGACCTCACGGTCGAGCTCGCGAAGGAAGCGACGTACGAGGAAATCTGCGCGGCGATGAAGAAGGCCAGCGAGGGCGAGCTCAAGGGCGTTCTCGGCTACACCGACGAAGCCGTCGTCTCGACCGACTTCCGCGGCGATGCGCGCACGTCGATTTTCGACGTCAAGGCCGGCATCCAGCTCGACCCCACGTTCGTCAAGGTCTGCTCGTGGTACGACAACGAGTGGGGCTACTCGAACAAGGTTCTCGAGATGGTCCGCGTCGTCGCCAAGTAATTGGCAGGACGCAAGCGCGCAAAGCGCAAGAAACGCGCCGCCGGAGATTTTCGCTCCGGCGGCGCTTTTTTTGCAGGCGCCCAAGCGGGACGCGGCGATTTTTGCTAAAATATGACGGAACGCAAGACGGAGCGGCGGAAAAGATGCACATACTTGTGGTAGAAGACGATAGACTCACGGCGGAGTTCGTCGGCGGCGCGTTTCGGCAGGCCGGGTATGCGGTGACGCATTGTGCAGACGGCGAATCCGGTTCGGCGGCGGCGCTAGGCGGCGCTTTCGATGCCGCCGTCGTCGATGTCATGCTTCCTCGCAAGGACGGCCTGGCAATCATACGCGAACTTCGCTCGGCCGGAAAGGATTTGCCGGTGATTGTGCTCTCGGCGAGGGGAAACGTGGACGCCCGCATACGCGGCCTTGAAGCCGGAGCGGACGACTACCTCTCGAAGCCATTCTCCATCGCGGAACTGCTCGCCCGCGTCCAGGCGCTGCTGCGGCGTGCCGCGAGACAGACCGAACCTGCCAAACTGCGCGTCGATGATTTGGAAATGGACCTTCCATCGCACCGTGTCACGCGTGCCGGAGTGCGCATCGACCTCCAGCCGCTAGAATACCAGCTCCTCGAATACCTCATGCGCAACCGGGGGCGGGTCGTCTCCCGAAATACCATCCTGGAGCGCGTGTGGAACTACGACTTCGACCCGCACGCGAATGTAGTGGAGGCCAGGGTGTGCAAGCTTCGCGAAAAGATAGACCGCGCGGCATCGCGCAAACTCATCAAAACGGTAAGGGGGTTCGGATATGTCCTCGGCTGACAGCCCGATGTGGCGGCGTATCGCCTGGAGCGCGTTTTTGTCGTTCGGGCTGCTGTGTGCGCTTGTGGACGCTGGAGTGCTGGTCGTCACCATCCGCCACCATACGGCGGAATACCATGAGGTGCTTTCCGTGGTCTCGAACGATTTGGCGAAGGAATACGCGGAACTGGGAGGTGATGCGGAAAAGATGGCCAAGGTGATGCGCGAAGACACGGAGACGCACGGGACGGACAACCTGTTCCTGCTGATAAGCGACGGCGAGGGGAAAGTTGTGGCGGCGGCGTCATCAAGCGCGGACGTGCAGAAAAAGATGCTCGAGCGCGCTGTCGGCGGCGGGTCGCACACGTACCGCATACGGCGCAGGTGCCCGCGCGCCGGAGACCGCGCCAACGCGCCGATTCGCGTCAGGCGCTCCCGGCTCCCTGACGGCAACGTGCTTTCGGTGGGATGCGACGTCACCGACGCCGAGCGCCACGTGTTTCTCGTGGCGGTGCTTCTGGGCGCCTCGCTCGTCTTCGCGCTCTTCGTCGGCGCGGCGGTGGGCGTGTTCCTTGCGCGCCGTTTCTCCTCGCCTCTCTCCAGGATGGCCGCCGCTGCAAAGCGCCTTGCCGATGGCGACTATTCCGCGCGTGTCGCACTGACGTCGGAGGGGCGTGAAATATCCGAGCTCGAGAATGCTTTCAACCAGATGGCGTCGGAAAACGAGAAAACCCTCCGCGACCTCAGGACGCTGACAGACGACATAGCCCACGACCTGCGCACTCCGCTTACGAGAATGCGCGCCGCCGCCGAAATGGAAGCGTCCGCCGCGTCTGCGTCCGCCCCGTCGAAACTCGCCGTGATCGTCTCCGAAGAATCCTCGAAAATGCTCGAAATGATAAACACCATGCTCGACATTTCGCAGACGAGCAACCTTCCGGAACGCTCACCGCGTTCGGATGTAGACCTGGCGGCCTTTGCCGTGCGCGTGGTAGACCTGTATTCTGCGCTTGCGGAGGAGTCGTCGCTCTCCATCGCGGCGGAAATTCCGCCGGAGCCGGTGGTCGTGAGCGCGAACGAGGGGCGTATGCAGCAGCTTCTGGGCAACCTTCTGGACAACGCGATAAAGTTCTCTCCGAGCGGAGGGAAAATCCGTGTCGCCGTTGCGGCGCACCCGCCGTCGCTTTCTGTCTGCAATTCGGGGCCCGGCATAGCCCCAGAAGACCAGCCGCACGTGTTCAAGCGTTTCTGGCGGGCGGAAAAGAGCCGGTCGCTCCCCGGAAACGGCCTGGGCTTGGCGCTTGTGCAGGCCATCGCCACCGCCTACGGCGCCACGGTCGAATGCGAGTCCAGTCTGGAGGGGCCGACCATGTTCAAAGTCGTATTTCCGCAGGCCGGCACACGCAAATCGACTTGAACCTGGCCACCGACCAGCCGAATTCGAGCCGGTAGCCTATCGC
>CAMZET010000219.1 GCA_947305825.1 uncultured Verrucomicrobiota bacterium | reverse complement strand
ATACCCATATCCTTCACCGACCGCACTCGCGGCACGTCCAAAATCACCCCCGGCATCGCCGTCGAATCCATAAAAATCGCCCTGCGCCTGCGCGCCCGAACTTGACGCGCCACACGCCGCGCCGCGCAATCCGCACGCCACCACCACTCCACGCCAACCACCACCACAAACAAAGCCATGAAGACGAGCAGCGCAATCGACAGGTACGTCAGATCCATCCCCGACTTCCCGAAGCCCGGCGTGCTTTTCCGGGACGTCACGGGCATTCTCGATTCCGGCGAGGGCTTCCGCCTGGCGATGATTGAGATGGAGCGTTCGCTGGCGGGCGTCCAGGTAGACAAGGTGGCCGCCCCCGAATCGCGTGGCTTCATCTTCGGCGCAGCCCTCGCAGACCGCCTCCGCTGCGCTTTCGTCCCCATCCGCAAACCGGGCAAACTCCCGCGCGAGACGATTTTCGAGGAATACGATCTCGAATACGGCCACGCGAGCATCCACATCCACAAAGACGCCGTCACAAAAGGCGAACGCGTCGTGCTGGTCGACGACCTGCTCGCCACGGGAGGCACCGCCCTCGCCGGCGCCAGGCTGATTGAGCGCCTCGGCGGAACGGTCGTGAAAATGGTTTTCCCCATCGAGCTCGAGGGCTTCGGCGCGCGCTCCGGCAAACTCGCCGCCTACGACATAGCCTCCCTCGTGCACTTCCCCGGCAAATAGCCGCCCTATCGGCGCCACGGCTAACGAAAGGACTATTCCAATGGCTGAAGGACAGGCTGCGCAACCGCTTTCGCTCAAGTACCGCCCAATGACGTTCGACGATGTCGTCGGGCAGGAGCATGTAGTGCGCACCCTCCGCCACGCCATCGAAGCCGGCCGCGTCGCGAACGCCTATCTCTTCATCGGCCCGCGCGGCATCGGCAAGACCACCCTCTCGCGCATATTCGCCAAGGCCCTCAACTGCACCCACGAACTCGCGCCGGGCGTCGAGCCTTGCGGCAAATGCGTCAACTGCCGCGAAATAGCCGCCGGCAATTCCTTCGACGTAATCGAACTCGACGCCGCCAGCCACAACAAGGTCGAGGACGTGCGCCCGATTATCGAGGCCGTCCAGTTCAAGCCCGCTTCCTCGAAATACAAGATTTTCATAATCGACGAATGCCATATGCTCTCGGCGGCGGCCTGGAACGCCCTCCTCAAAACCCTCGAGGAGCCGCCGCCCCACGTCAGATTCGTCTTCGCCACCACCGAGGGCGACAAAGTCCTCGCGACCATCGTCAGCCGCTGCCAGCGCTTCGACCTCCGCCGCATACTCACCAAGGACATCGTCGCCCGCCTGAAGTACATCTGCGCCAAGGAGGGCGTCGACGCCGAGGAAGACGCGCTTCTCGCCATAGCGCGCGGCGCCGAGGGCGGCATGCGCGACGCCCTTTCCTCGCTCGACCAGCTAATCTCCTTCAAGGGATCCCATGTCACGGAAGAGGATGCTCTCGGCGTCTTCGGCCTGATTTCCCGCAGCGCGCTCGAAAACCTCGCCGGCGCCATCCTTTCCGGCGACGTCCCGGCAATTCTGCAGGCCATCGAACTTTTCGACTCGGCCGGCAAGAACATGCGCCGCCTCTCTTCCGAACTCATGGCTTACTTCCGCGACCTCGTCATCGTCCAGACCCTGGGGACAAACTCCAAGTCTCTGGAGACGACACAGGAACAGGCAGCCGTCCTCGAGCGACAGGCCAAGGGCGTCCACCCGTCGAGGCTCTTCAGGATTTGCGACCTCCTGGCGGACATGGAAGACAAGCTTCGCTATGCGCTGAGCGTGCGCACGATTATCGAAATGTCGCTTATCCGCGCCAGCCGCATAGCAACTACGGCGACCGTGGAGGAACTGCTGAGGATGGTGCGCGAACTGAAGGCGTCCGGCGCGGGCGCGGTGTCCATCCCCGCCGCCATAGCGAACACCCCGCCGCCGCAGCCGCAACCGCAGCCGCCGACGCAACCAGCGCCGCTTCAGACCCAGCCTCGGCCGCCGCAGCAGCCAGTGCCGTCGCCAGCAGTGCAACCCGCACCGCCGCCGACGACGACGACGACGACGACGCAGCCGGTGCCGCCGCCGTCGCCGCCAGCCCAGGCGCATTCCATCTCTCCGGAACGCAAGCGGGAAATCCTCGACGACAAAATCCTCAACGACATCCTGGTCTCGATTCCCGGCTCCATCGTGACCGACCTCCGATAAACCCCTACCAGAAAGGAACGCTTATGAACGACTTGACATCGTGCGCCTGGCTTTGGATGTATCTCGGCGCCGTCCTTATGCTGCTAGAAATCCTTGCGCCCGGTTTCGTCGTGTTCTTCTTCGGCCTTTCCGCCGCCACGGTCGGCCTTCTGCGCTTCATGCTTGGCGAAACCCTCACCACTACCTGGCAGTTGGCGGCCTTTTCCGGGTTCTCAATCGTCTATCTGGCGGTTCTGCGGCGTCTGCTGAAGAACATATTCAGCGGCGCCAAGTCCGAAAGCAGCGTGGCGTTCGATTCCGACTACATCGGGCGTTGCGGCGAAATCACGTCGGAAACCGCCCCCGGAATGCCAGGCCGCGTAATGCTCGGCGATGCCGAATGGACTTGCGAGGCCGATGAGCCGATTGCGAGCGGCGTCCGCGTCAGGGTCGTCCGGCAGGACAACCTCACCATGAAAGTCGAACCCGTGCGAAAGGTGCAGCCGTGAGCGCGGCAAAAGCGGCAGGCGGAGCCGTCGGACGACTCGTCGCTCTTATTAAGGAGACGAGTTCTTCGCTCCCTGCCGACGTCGAGGCCGTCCTCCGACGCGCCGCCAGACGCGAAGATGCCGCTTCTCCCGCGCGGACCGCGCTCAAGACCATATTGGAGAACACGGCGATTGCCCGTTCCTCCGGAACGCCGCTCTGCCAGGACACGGGGACGCTCGCGTTCTACATCGCCTCTTCGCTCAAGCGTCGCTACACGC
>CAMZET010000218.1 GCA_947305825.1 uncultured Verrucomicrobiota bacterium | reverse complement strand
ACCGCCCGGCCGCCGAGGCGATGGAGCAGATTCGCGGCAAGGACTACGCCGGCAAGTACGCGCTCTCCGGCAAGCGCCTCACGCTGATTGGCATCTCCTTCTCTTCCGAGAAGCGCACGATAGTCGAAGAACTCGTAGAAGAAGTTATGGGTTTTCAGACACATAATTGACAGGATTTGCGAGTTCGGTGCTGCGAAGCCAATGGAGTATCCTATCCATCCTGAAATCGGGACTTTTGAAAGAACAATGAATACAGCGATAACAGGAGCGTCCAGCGGAATAGGAGCGGCGTTGGCGGAGGAATGCGCACGGCGCGGAGACATGCTGTTTCTGTGCGGGCGCAACGGAAAGCGGCTGGCCGCAGTTGCAGACAGATGCCGAGCGCTTGGCGCGAGCGCGGTCTATGAGAGCATTCATGACGTCAGGGATGAGCGGGCGACGCGCGGATGGCTGGAAGAGTGCGAGAAGATTGCCCCAATAGAGAGGGTGTTCGCGAATGCGGGAATAGGCACAGGCATCGAGAACGAAGAGAACGTACGGGCGACGTTTGCCACGAACGTGAACGGGTGTCTGAACGTCGTTCTGCCGGCGATAGAGATTTTCCGGCGGCGCGCAGGAAGCGGCTGGAAGCAGATTCTCATCACCTCGTCGATAGCGGGGTACGGGCCGCTTTCGACGTGCCCGGCATATTCGGCGACGAAGAGCTGTATGAAGACCTGGGCGCTGGCGCTGCGCGGCCATCTGGCTGCGGAAGGAATCAAGGTCTCGGCGATTTGCCCTGGTTTCGTGCGCTCGGGCATAACCGACCGCAATACGTGTCCGATGCCGTTCTTCATGGAGGCGCCGCGCGCCGCGCGCATCATTCTCGCTCGCGCCGACAGGAACGCCGGACTGATTGCGTTCCCGTGGCCGATGCGTCTGGCTGCGTGGCTCTTCTCCATTCTGCCGCAGCCTCTGACAGAACTGCTGTCGCGTCTGCTGCCTCCTAAAAATGCATAGTGCGCATCAGGAGCGGCGCGAGAAGAAAGCGGCGGCGAAAATTACGGCAAATCCGGCGACAGAGGATAGATCCGGGTTTTGCCCGAGGAAAACGAAACCAAGCGCGGCGGCGAAGATTATGCTCGAATAGTCGAAGATTGCGATTTCACGCGCCGGAGCGAACCTGTAAGCAGCGGTAACGCCAAATTGTCCGATCGCCGCTCCGCCGCCGGCGCCGAGCATCGCAAGGAGCTGCTTCGCGTTCATCGGGTCGAGCGCGGGCAGCATGAACGGAACGGATGCGAGACACGAGAAGGCGGAGAAAAACAGGACGATGAACGCGCCCGGCACGCGGAGGCGACCGAGTTCGCGTACGCACGTATAGGCGACGCCCGCGCCGAAGCCTCCGGCGAGACCGCAGAGCGCCGGAAACGGCGCTCCCCACGCCCCTTCAGGCTTCATCACGAGCGCCGCGCCGCAAAACGCCAGCACGAGCGCGAATATCTGGCGGACGCTCGCCCTCTCGCGCAGGAACAGCCACGAAAGCGCGACAACGAAAAACGGCGCCGTCTTGTTCAACGTCATCGCGTCGCCTATCGGTATAAGTGAGAGCGCGTAGAAATTGCAGAATATGCCGAGCGCACCGAAAACGGAGCGCGTCAGCAGAAGACTCCACATCTTCGCTGAATGCGGCACCGTCTCGCGTCCGGCGCCCTTCTCGCGAACAAAAACCGCCAATGCGCAGAAGAGCGCCACCAGATTGCGGAAGAAGGATTTCTGGAAACTGGAGACCGGGCCTCCGAGCGAATCGCACATCCCGACGAAAAGCGCCATCAGCGCGAAGCCGAATGCGCTAGCGAGAATGCAAATGACGCCTTTGGTGCGGTTTGTCATGGCTGCGGCGCTTCCATTTCCGGGCACGTTCGCCAGGACGGCAGCGAACACGAAGCGCGGCGCACCGGGCAGCGCGGATGGAACGCGCAGCCCGTCGGCCACGCAGTCGGCTGCGGCACGGTGCCGGGAATCCCCGCCAATGGCGCATCCTTCGGCGCCGAGAGCGACGGCACGGCGGCAAGCAGCCCTTTCGTGTACGGGTGGCGCGGATGCGCCAGCACCTCTGAAACCGCCCCGCTCTCGACTATCGCGCCCGCGTACATGACATGCACGAAATCGGAATATTCCGCCACTAGCCCAAGGTTGTGCGTAATGAACAGAACAGCCATGCCGCGCTCGTCCGCAAGACGCCGCACTAAATCCAGCACGTCGCGCTGCGTCGTGACGTCTAGCGCGGTAGTCGGCTCGTCCGCCACCAAAAGCCCCGGACGCTGCGCGAGAGCCATCGCAATCATCGCGCGCTGCTGCTGGCCGCCCGACATTTCGCACGGAAACTTCCTGGCCGACTCCTGCGGCAGGCCGACGGCCTCGAGCAGCGTCTCTGCCGTGTCGGCCGAGCCTCGCGGCATCGCTTCGCGGATTTGCGCGCCGACGCGCATCGTCGGGTTTAGCGATTCCATCGGATTCTGGAAGATGTAGGCTATGCGCAAGCAACGCGCACGGTATATGTCGCCGTCTATTTGCGCCCGGTCCACGAGGCCGCCGATTGCCAGAGCGGTGAGCGACTTTCCGCAACCGGACTCGCCGACGAGCGCGACGCGCTGCGCTTTGGCCACGGAGAACGACACGTCGCGCACCGGCTCGGAGCGTTTCGCGCCGAGACGGAAAGCGACGCGCAGGTGCGCGACGTCAAGGAGGATGTCGTCGCTGCTCATTTGCGGCGCATGACGAGGCGCGAAGCGGCGAAATAACCGGCCACCAGGACTGCCGCCGCGCAAATGACAGCAGGCAAGTGGTGCGTGGCCATGTCCTTGCCGCGCACGACCAGTTCAAGATAGGAAATATCGCCGGCGGAGCGGCCTAACGCATAGCCTATCGCGGCGAGTATGGCAGTCCAGATTCCGGCGCCGAGCCCGGTGAACAGGGAGAATTCTCCGAGCGGCATGCGCGAGATTCCGGCGGGTATGGA
>CAMZET010000217.1 GCA_947305825.1 uncultured Verrucomicrobiota bacterium | reverse complement strand
TCGATAGGCGTGAACGTGAACGGCGAGGTGAAGACGCACGACGGGCGCATGGACATGGTGGCGGACCTGCCGGGAGACGTCTACATAATCGAATTCAAGCTGGACCGCCCGGCTGCCGAGGCGCTCGACCAAATCAAGGGCAAGGACTACGCCGGCAAGTACGCGCTCTCCGGCAAGCGTCTGACGCTAATCGGCATTTCATTCTCGTCGGAGAAGCGCACGATAGTCGAAGAACTCGTCGAAGAACCGTAGAGTCGCCGCTTTTATCCGTTCTTGCGGAGTTCCGTGTGCGCCGTGAGCGTAATTATGGTATAATACGCGCTGTTTAAACAAGGGACGAGAGTTTGATGACGACACTGGTTATAGACCGCTCCACGGCGAAGACAGCGGTTGTACTGGCCGAAGAGGGCGGAGCGCCGCGCGCCGCCGAATTGGGCATATGGAGCACGTCTGGAAGCGCCGCGCCTCTTGACGGCGACGCGCTGCGCGGCGTCGGGCGGATTATAGTCGGCACCGGGCCTGGCTCATTCGCCGGCATCCGCTCCTCTCTCGCGTTTGCAATGGGCGTGGCAATCGGCTTGCGCGGGCGGACGGAAGTGCTTGGCATCCCGTCTCCGGCGGCATTCGCCCGCGAGGGGCGGCGCATCGCCGTCGTCGGCGACGCAAGGCGCGGAAAATACTGGATTGCCCTTTTCGACGGCTTTTCGCCGGAGCGCGAAATATTCCAGGTCGAACGCGACGGCCTGCTTGCCGCCGTGCCGGGCGACGCATCGATCGTGTCGCCCGACTTCGCCCGCATCGGCGGCATCCTCGCCGAGACTTTTGGGGAACGCGCCTCTGCCGCACCAACGCTCGACGCCGCCTGGCTCCATCGCGCCGCGCTCGCCAATCCTGCACTGCTCTCGGCGGAACCGCTTCCCGTCTATCTCAACCCGGCGGTGCGCACCTGACCGGCACCGGCGGCGCAAAGCCGCCAGCCGACGCCGCTCCCGCTACATGGCTTCCCAAGGGCGCGGCGGCGGCGGGGAGAGGTAAACCTTGTCCGACGGGAAGAAGGCGGTATCTGCGAGCGGCGTGATTTTGGCAAGTTCCGAGAGGAAAGCGACGGACGGCGCGATTTTGCAGGTGTCACCAAGGGAAATCCTGGCGGTCGCGCCATCCTTGTAATGCAAATCGAGGAAAAGCGGCAGTTCGCCGGGGTTGCGCAATGCGAGGTCGCGCAGCGCGAGCGCCTTCTCCTTCACGCGCTCGTCGTCGTGGCGCAGACGGACGGTCAGGCCGTCGGAAAGCAGCGGCATCGCCGTCTCGATGGGGTACGCCTCCTTGATGGTGAAAGACAGGTCGCCGAGAGACGGGCGCTCGCGTGTTATGTCGCTCTTGTCATAGTTCACGCGGTGGGCTATTTCGCCGCAGACGAGCACGAGGCCGTCGATGTGCGAGGCGACCGAGCCGAACTGCTCCCAAGGGCGGGCGAAGCACATTCCTTCGATAGTGCCGGAACCGTCGTCGACAGAGAGAATAGCCCATTTGCCGCCGGGCGTGCCGTCCGGGCGCGGCCGCCCGGGCTTCACCGTGCACGCGCTCAAAGTCCCGACGATGCGCACGTCCAGGTGTGTGCACATCCGCTTGTCGGCGGGCATCTTGCGCCCCTTGAAGCGCCACTTGTCGTATTTCGACGGCGGTATTTCGGCGAGCATGGCGTCCACCTTCTCGACATTCTGCAAGTCGGCGGCGCGGAAGGTGGCGACTTCGGAAATCAGGCGGCTGCACGACTGTAGCGGGTGCCCGGAGATGTACACGCCGAGCATGTCGCGTTCGTTCTTCAAGTCTTCGACTGGCGTGAACGCCGGCTGGTCGACGAGTTCGTCGTCGGAGACCTTCTCCTCGCCGCCGGCGAGGATGTCGAAAAACGAAGCCTGGGCGCTCGCCTTCTCCTTCGCCCGCTCCTGCGACCTCTTCAGCGCGTATTCGATATTCGCGAACAGCTTGCCCCGGTTAGGTTCCAGCGTAGAGAAAGCGCCCGTGCGCGTCAGGTTCTCGAGCACGCGCTTGTTGACGACGTTGGAGCCCGCGAGGCGCATGCAGAAATCCATGAAACCCTTGTACGGTCCGCCGGCCTTGCGCTCGGCGACAATAGCCTCCGCCGCAGCCTCCCCTACTCCCTTGATGCCGCCGAGCCCGTAGCGTATCCCCTTCGCGTCCCGCGTCGGCACGAACCGCGCCCCGGACTCGTTCACGTCCGGCAGCTTCAGCTCCAGCCCCATCTCCTGCGCCTCCGCCACAAAACCGGGCAGCTTGTCGAAATTCCCTATTTCCGACGAAATCTGCGCACACATGAACTCCGCCGGATAGTGCGCCTTCATGTACCCGGTCTGGTACGCCACCCACGCGTAGCACACCGCGTGCGACTTGTTGAACGCATACGACGCGAACGCTTCCCAGTCTGTCCAGATTTTCTCGATGAGCTTCTTTGCTTCCGCTTCGTCCTTCCACTTGTCTATGCGGAACTCCGGATTTTCCAGGCAACCCTTCTCGAACTTGGCCTTGAGCTCGTTCATTATGTCCATGAGCTTCTTGCCCATGGCCTTGCGCAACTGGTCGGACTGCCCGCGCGTGAAGCCCGCCAAGAGGCGCGAGAGAAGCATCACCTGTTCCTGGTAGACCGTGACGCCGTATGTATCCTTGAGATACTTCTCCATGAGCGGGTGGTCGTAGGTGACCGGCTCCTGGCCCTGCTTGCGGCGGACGAAGGTCGGGATGTAGTCCATCGGGCCCGGACGGTAGAGGGCGTTCATGGCTACGAGGTCGGTCAGGCGCTCCGGCTGGAGGGCCATGAGCCACTTCTTCATGCCGTCGGATTCGAACTGGAAGAGGCCTGTCGTCTCGCCGCGGCCGAAAAGCTCGTACGTCTCGCGGTCGTCGTCGGGAATCTTGTCCGGGTCTAGTTCAATGCCGCGCTCCTTGAGCAGGGCGACGCACTCCTTTTCGACGGTGAGGGTCTTGAGGCCGAGGAAGTCCATCTTCAA
>CAMZET010000216.1 GCA_947305825.1 uncultured Verrucomicrobiota bacterium | reverse complement strand
CGCCAGTGCGGGCGTCGCCAGTGCGGGAGCAGCCAGTGCAACCGCGTGCCGCGTGGCTGCGCGATTTAGGCAAAGTATCGGAATTTGTGGTATAATATGTGCCATGATGAAGGTAGCGACGAAGGAGGCGCGAGGAAGGAAAGCGTTCGCGGCGGCCATTGCGGCTTGCGCGTGTTCGGTTTGTCTTTTTCCCGCTTTTGCCGCCGACGCGGAGGGCTTCGGCGCGGCAGAATCGGCCGGCGCGGTGTTCTGGCCGGAGCCGTCTCGCGACGCGATGCCCTGGGCGAACAATTGGTGGATTTCCTGCGACGTGGACGAGCCGGGGCTGGAGTACCAGTTCTCCGAGCTGGCGGACAAGGGTTTCGGGGGCGTGCGCGTCGTGCCGCTCGGAGAGGCGGCGCAAGCTTCGCGTGCAGACGCGGGCGAGCCTTCCGCCAAGTGGAAGGAGGCGTGCGCCCTTGCGGAGCGCAAGGCGCGCGAATACGGCTTGGGCATTGTTTTCGACGCCGGTTTCGCGCCGCCGTCAAGCGTCTGCTGCGGCGGCAATTCCTGCGAGACGCCGGCGCAGGTGAAGGCGGACGCCGACGCGATTTTCCTCTCCGGCTTCGCTACAGTCTGCTATTGCGGCTTCTGCTATTCGTCGATAGACGCGGCCTGGCCCGGATGGAGTTTTTCGGCCCCGCTCGAAATGGGCCCGCGCAATCCGCTTTGGCGCGAAATAGGCGCCGTCAATGCGTACTTGACGCGCTGCCAGGCGATGTTCCTCGAATGGGAACGCGACGACACGTTCCGCCCGGACGCGGCGGAAGGGGCGTTCGGGTCCGCCGGCGTGCTGGCGACGCGCTGGAAGAACAAGAACGACGGGAAAATCATGTACTTTGCGGTGAACACCGGCGAAACTCCTGTCGAAATACGGTCGGATGCTCCGTTTACCGTCATGAACCCGATGAGCGGCATGGTGCGGGCGACGGGCCGCGTCCGTCTGGAGCCGAAGCATTCGCGCTTCCTGATAGGCGACGGGTTCTCCGCGAGCGAGAGCGGTGCGCTGAATCTTCCGGTCGCGGCGGCGGTCGAGGGCCCGTGGCGCGTCGAGCCGCTCCAGGGCGGGCCGGCCATGCCGGCCGTACGCATCCTCAAGCGCCTGGATTCTGATGCGGGCTGGGAAGCCTGGGACGATTCGTTCTCCGGGACCATGCTCTACAGCGCCGTCTTCGACTGCGACCCCGAGGCGCGGCTCCTCGACCTCGGCGACGTGCGCGAAATCGCCCGCGTGAGACTGAACGGACTCGACCTCGGCGTCAGGTTCATGAAACCCTACCGCTTCTTCCTGCCGCCAGGACTATTGAAGGAGAAGGGGAACACGTTGGAGGTGGAGGTCACCGGCACCGGGGCGAACCGTCTGCGCTGGAGCGCCGCCACAGGGGCCGGGCTGCGCCATTTCACCGCCGCCGGCGCCGAAAAGCACGATGCGCCAGACCTCGGCGCCGCCGCCTGGCGCGTTTCACGCTCCGGACTCCTCGGCCCCGTGGCCGTCTTGAAGTAGCAGACGCGGAGATTTCGACATCAAAAAGGAGAACACCTAACATGAGCGACAAGAGCAGCACGCAGAACGTGGACGCGATTGAGATTCGCGACACAGACATAAACTTCGACTGCCCGTACTGCGGCAAAAACCTGGTAATCGACTACCGAGGCGCCGGGCTCCAGATAAACTGCTCACAGTGCGGCAAGTCCGTCCTCGTGCCGATTCCAGACGGCATGGAACTCGGCGATTTGGATTTGGACGTCGGGGAAGTCCTCAAGCAGCTTTTCGCCACGCGGAGGAATTTCCAGAAGGCGGAGCTGCAGATTCAGTCCTTGAAGGCGCGTCTTGTGCAGATGCAGGAAGCGCTGCGCGTGATGCAGGAAGTCGCGGCGGAAGGGTTGGCGGAGGAGTGAGCCGCCGCCGCATAGTCGTGACCGCGCTCACGTTCTCGCGGCTGCCGCTGATTTTCGCGTGGTTCGCCCTCGCAATAGCCGGCGAACTGCGCGAGAGCATCGTCTTGGGCGTCCTTGCGGTGCTGTCGATGTTCTTCGCCGGCGTCTCGGACGCCTTCGACGGGCTGCTCGCCCGCCGCTGGAACGAAGTCTCCGCGCTCGGCAAGATGGCCGACCCGCTCATGGACAAGGTGTTCTACGTCGTCGCGTTCCCGACGCTCGTCTGGATGGCGATGCACCAGGGAGACTGCTGCCACTCGCTCGTCCTGCTCGTGTTCGCCGTCCTGTGCATCTTGCGGGACCTGTGGGTGACGTTCATGCGTTCGGTGGGGTCGCTTTACGGGGCGGACTGCGCGGCGATGTGGCTCGGGAAGGTGCGCACGGCGCTGTCGTTTCCGTTCGCCGGACTGGTCTACATATATTTGATAGTGAACGCTTTTCTGCCGCCGGCCGCGTCGTCGGCTGCGCGTATGGCCTGCTTCGCCATGGAGGCGGCCATGATTGCCCTGAACGCCGTTTCGTTCGTCTCGTATACCCGCGCCTACGCCCCGTATTTGAAATTGGCACTTGACCGAGGGCGCGAAATATGAGATAATATCATCCGTAAACTCAAACAATAAGGATTACAGAAGTCATGAAGAAGTGCATGTCCAAAGGTTTCACGCTCGTCGAGCTGCTTGTCGTCATAGGCATTCTCGGCATCTTGATGGGTGCGCTGTTCCCGGCGATTTCCTCGGCTATGCTTTCCGCCAACACTTCCGCCGCCTCGATGCGCGGCCGCAACCTGTTCGTCGGCATTACCCAGGCGAACACCGAACGCCAGTCCCAGGGCCTCACGAGCGTCTGGCCCCACGAGACGGAGGATGACGGCCTCAATACCGAGGACTCCGACGACATCGCCGGCACCAAGTACTCCACTTCCACCGAATACTTCAAGGAACTCTTCGACATCGACAACTACGGCAAAGAGGATTGGGCTCCCTACGTCAGCGGCGTCGATATTGCCGTTCTTTCCGGTTCCGGCGTCCCGGCGTTCACCGGCTCCACGCTCCAGTCCAAGAACGTCGCCTGGACGGT
>CAMZET010000215.1 GCA_947305825.1 uncultured Verrucomicrobiota bacterium | reverse complement strand
TTTTTCTTTTTTCTGGCCTGCGCCGTTTTCGGCGGGAACGCCACCTTGGGGAGAGTGCGGAGGCGTTCTCGCGAATCGCGATATTTCGCCGAGCAGGAGGCGAGTCGCCGACCGGACGAAGACCGGTCGTGGGCATTGCTTGAAGATTACAGCGGCATGCGTCGCGCGAGTTCAGCGACGCTTGCGGTTTTTCGACTTGCGCTCTACGGGCTGCGGCTTGATATCGGACGACGGCTCGAAGGATGCGATAGCGACTTGCGGGCCTTCGCGGCCGGCGGCATACAGCCTGAAAACGGCGGTCAGCGCACCTCTCGCTTCTCTGGGGATTTCGAACGATCTGGATGAAGATTTCTTGACGAGAACGGGGTCCATTCTGAACGTACGGCCGCTAGGCATGCGGAAAGACATTTCGGCGAAGACCGGTCCCGAGCCTTTTTTCAGCGTGAGGTTGAAAGACACCACCCTGTCGCGCTTTGAGAGGTTGATGGATTTTTCTGCGGCGAGCTGCATGTTGGCGGTAGTCGCAACCAGGCCCTCCGGGACGATTTTGGGTCCGTTGTCGTAGCGGTGGCGGCGGGCGTAGGAGCCGCCCCAGGGCGAGTTGATAAAGGCCAGTGCGAGGAGGAAAGCGGCGGCGAGGGCGACGGCGGCAAAGATAGGCCAGCGAGGCGACTCGCGCTGCGGCAGCGGCTGAATATTCTTCTTCTGCGGCGGCTGCACCGTCTTCTGCTGCGCGGCGGTCTCGGTTTCGGACTCATCGGCCGGTGCGCCGCGCTCAAGCAGGCTCTCCATCAGAAACGGCAGATAATGGAACGTCACCGTCTTCGCGTCCGAATCGTACATGACGAAAGACGAGCGGCACACGCCGCCTTCTTCGCGCGGGTATCCGACGGAGCCGGGGTTGACAATGTAGCGCTTCCCAGGCTCGATTACGAAATCCTGCGGCCCGGTTTTGTACACCCTGCCGCTCTGGCCGGTTATGAACAGCGCCGGGACGTGCGTGTGCCCGACGAATATCAGGTCGGCCTTCGTGGCGCGGAAATTCTCTCCCGCGTCCTTCTCGTTCTCGACATAATAGAACTTCTCCGGCTCGGTGACATCGCCGTGCGCAGCAACGACTGATGTCGAAAAGCGGTGGACATAAGGCAGCGAGCGGAGGAATTCGAGGTCCTGCGCATCTAGGAGCTTGCGGTGCCGCGCTATCGAGTCCGCCGCAAGCCCCACAAAACCGTCTGCGGTCATGCGTCCGGAAACGGCATCGTCGTGGTTTCCGGCAATTGTCATCACGTTTTCGTCGAGGAGGATGCGAACGGCTTCAGCGGGCTGCGGACCGTAGCCGACGACATCGCCCAGGCACAGCATAGCCTCGGCGCCGAGAAGCTTGGCCTCCGCCACCACCCTGCGAAGCGCGACCGCGTTCGCATGTATGTCGGAAAAGACCGCGTACTTCATGGCTAGTCTAGAACGCCTTTAGACGGCGCTTCCGCCGCGTCCCACCACGACGGCTTGGATGCGGCTATTCGAGCGACTGGCTTTGTCGTTAGCTGCTTGCCCTTCGCGCCGGGATTGCGTATCGGCACGACGTCCTGCTTCTCGATGCCGCCCGTCTCGGAGTCCACGCGGTCTACCTGCTCCTTCGGCAGAAAATACTGCTGGTGTATTCTCTGGCTTTTCGCCGGCTTGAACTTCACGTAAAGCGCATCCGGGCATCCTTCGCAGAAAAGCAGGATTTTCGATTTGGGCTTCTCCGGAGCTAGGCGGTAGTCCTTGTTGCGTATGAGGCCGCCGAAGCGCCACCGCTTGATGTACGAAAAGCCGTAGAGACCTTCCTCGTAGATGCACGTGAAGTCGCGCGTCTCGCGGTCTTTCTCCTGGTCGTAGCGCAACACGGCGAGAAGGTTCTTGTCCACGAAAATCTTTTCCTCGGGCTGGACTTTGCGGAAACGCCCGTCCTTCCATACGAGTATGAGTTCGTCTAGCGAAGAGCACTTGAAGAGTTCGTCGCCTGTCTTGATGCCGCTGCCGACGTAGCCGTTTTCCTTGTCCCATCTGATGGAAAGCTCGCTTGCCGTTATCGCCTTCACGTCCACCTGCTTGAACGCTCCCCTCGAAACTTCCGTGCAGCGCGGATATTTCTTCGCGTACTCCTTTATGAGCCCTTTGAGGTACTTGACGACGAACGCCCGCAGATGGGCGAGATTGTCGCGCACTTGCGCCTCCTCGCGCAGTATGCCCTCGATTTCCTCGCGATTCTTGTCTATGTCGAACTGCGAGATGCGCCTGATTTGGAGTTTCAGGAGCCGCTCGATATCCTCGTCGGTTATTCCTCGCCGCAGTTCCTTTAGAAACGGCTCGAACCCGCTCACGATAGCCTGCTTAACCCCTTCCATCGTCTTCTCGCTCTCAATGCGCTTATAGATGCGTTCCTCGATGAATATGCGGTCCAGAGTTCTTGCGTGGAAGAGGTCGTCGAGTTCGGCGAGGCGTATCTCCAGCTCCTTCTTGGTGAGTTCGGTGAGCCTGTCTACGTTCCGCTGGAGTATTTCGCTCACGCGCAGGAGTTTCGGGCGGCCGCCCTCGAGCACAATCGGCCGCGACGTGATGGACTTCTCGCAGTTCGTGAATGCGTAGAGCGCGGTGATGGTCTTTTCCTGGCTGGCGCCGGCCTGGAGCTCGAGTTCTATGCGCACCGTCTCGCTCGTCAAGTCGTGTATCTTGCGGACCTGCACCTTCTTCTTCTTTATGGCGTCCTCGATGGAAGCGGAGAGGGAGTCGGTGGTTTCGCCCCACGGCAGTTCCGTTATCACGAGCCGCGCCTTGTCCTCCTTCTCGATGCGGGCTCGTATCTTGACCTTCCCGAGGCCGTCCTGGTATTCCGTGGCGTCCATGATGCCGCCGAGCTGGAAGTCTGGATAGAGCTCGAACGGCTTTTTCTGAAGGATGGCGATTTCGCCCTCGAGGAGTTCGATGAAATTGTGAGGCAGGATGGCAGTTGAAAGTCCGACAGCGATGCCGTCGGCGCCCATCATGAGCAGCAGTGGGATTTTGGCCGGCA
>CAMZET010000214.1 GCA_947305825.1 uncultured Verrucomicrobiota bacterium | reverse complement strand
AGGCGCTGCGCGTCGCCGTAGACGAACGGCTCGTCCGCCATGTCCCCCATGCCGCCGTTTGCCTCGAACGCCACCTTGTACGGGTTGGCTTCCCACTGCGCCCAGAGCGCGACCGTCGCGCCCGCCTCCGCCGTCAGGTTGCTGACTGTCGCGCCGTCGGCGAACTCCACATCGCCCGACGCCTCGCGAGACCAGCCCGCGAACGTCCAGCCCGTGCGCGTGAACTTGTTCGCCGCAAGTTCAGCCGCCCTGCCGTACGTGAACGCGCCGTCCGCCATCGACCCGCCGGTCTTCCCGTTACCCTCGTACTTCACCTTGTATTCGTTCGCCTTCCAGACCGCGTAAAGCGTCACCGTCGCGCCCTTGTCCGCCACAAGATTGCCCACGCTCTGCCCGTCTTTATAGCGAGCCTCGGCGGCGTCCGCCGACAGCGCCCAGCCGAGGAACGTCCAGCCGGTGCGGGCGAAAGCGTTGGAAGAGAGGTTCTGCGCCGTGCCGTAGACGAAGCCTTGCGCCGCCATCGTCCCCGCGCCGCCGTTCGCGTCGAACTTCACCGTGTACGGATTGCCGCTCCAGCTCGCCCAGAGCGTGACCGCCGAATCTTCCCCGCCCGCGCCAAGCGTCGCGCCCGTCGCCTTCTCCCCGGCCTTGAACACCTTCCCCGCCGTGTTCGTCCAGGCGTTGAACGTGTAGCCCGCCTTCGAGAACTTGTCCTCCCCGGCTATCGTCACTTCGTTCGTGTAGACGTACTTGGCGCTGTCCGTCGCAGCGCCGCTCCCGGCGTCGAGCCGGTATGTCAACGTATACGTCGTGTAGTCGTATTTCACGACGATATACTGCAAATCCGCGACTTCCTCCGTGTATTTCCAGGTGAAGCCGGTTATGGCGTCAAGCACCGAATCGAGGCTTTTGCCGGTTTGCTCCTCGATGTCCGCTTTTACCGCCGCCAGGCTGGAGTAGTATTTGCTGTCGTCGGAATCTAGGTAGAGCCAGAGGCGGTCGAGGGCGAACGAGTGGCTTATGGCGCCGAGCGATTCCAGGAGATTGACGAAAGATGAGACGGAATAATAGGCGTTGGTGGAATCGAGGCCGCCGGAATAGCGCGCGCCGCCAAAGTACGGGCGCGCCGTGACGGCGGTCATTTTTTCGCCGACGGTATCCGGGCGCGGGTCGCGTGGGTCGCGTTCGTATCGCCACCATTCGCCGATTTTCTGTCCGACGGGCGCGGTCGCCTCGATTTCGCACGTGCTGCTCACGTTCGTACCGAATCCGGAGTCGGGCGCGTAGACGTAGCCGTAGCCGTCCTGCGAAGGCGTGGCGGTGATGCGGCCGTCATTGTCGAGCACCGGCCCGTCGCCAATCTGGTAGAGCGGCAAGATTCTCTGTATGCCGGCCGCCCGCACCGCGAACGCCGCGAGGAGCGCCGCGCCGAACACCACCACCTTCCCAGCCAGTTTCGTCTTCATTGCCTGTTCCTCCTCAAATTCAATTCCTCGATTTCGCTACGGATTTTCGTGAAATCGACGTTGGGCAGTTCCTTTTCCGTCGAAGTATCGTTGCGGTTGCGCAGCGTGAGCACTAGGCGGCCGCGTATCTGCTCGGCGAAGGCGAGCATTTCGGCCTCGCGCGGCGTCACCTCCAGCGTGACGGTGGAATATCCGCCGCCGCCGGGAACGCCGAACTCCCTCGCCGGCGCCTTCGCCGTCTCGCGCCCTGTCGCCAGCACCAGCACGTTCTGCAAAATCGTGCACGTCACGAGGTCGCCGCGCCGCGAATTGCCGTCGTCCGAAGGAAAATCGAACGTGCCTATCACGTCCACGTGGTCGTTGGGGCGCACCATGCCCGAGACGCTGGCCGCGCCGCTGACGCTTATCGAGACCGCCCGCATCTGGCGCTTGACGCCGGCGGAAAGGCTCTGGGCGGCCGGATTGCCGCCCTCGATGTCGCTCCAGAACACGACTTCCTCGGCCTTGTGCGAGACGAGTGTTCGCCGCCCCAGCAAGTCCTGGAAGCTGTCGAGTTCGACGGCCTGGCCGCGCAGACCGAGCGCCGGCACCTTCATCCGCCCAAGGTCGTCTTTGGAGAGCACCGTCCCCGCCGGCGTGTCGCGCAAGTACGCGACGGCCTCGATGACGTCGTACCGCCGCATCAACCTGTCGCGCCTGGCGCGGAATTCGTCCTCGCGCGCTCCTATATACACTCGCGTGAGGACGGCAGCGGCAAGCCCCGACACCAAGGCGACGACAAGGACGATGCGGCGTTTCATCTCAGAAGAGCCCTTTCACTTTGCCGGTCTCGACATCGACGTCGATGCGGCGGTATGCCGGCGAGGCCGAAGTACCTGGCATGAGCTTGATTTCGCCGGCGACAGGCACGACAAGCCCCGCCCCCTGGTAAATCAACACGTCCTTGACCGGCATGCGCCATCCCTTCGGGCGGCCGAGGAGCTTCGGGTCGTGCGAGAGCGAGTATTGCGTCTTGGCGCAGCACACGGGCAGACGCGCCGTATCCGGGTTCGCCTCGAGCGCGGAAAGCTTTTCCTTCGCGAGCGGCGAGAAGTCGACGCCGTCGCCGCCGTATACTTCCTTGACGAGCGTCTCGATGCGCTTGGAAAGCGGCTCGTCGAGGCTGGAGAGGAAGCGGAAGTCGTTGGGCTTCGCACAGGCGTCGATGACGGCGCGGGCGAGGTCGAGCGCGCCCTCGCCGCCCTTGAGCCAGTGGTCGGAGACGGCGAACGCCGCGCCCGCCTTCTCGGCGACGCGCCGCACCAGCTCGCGTTCCGCCGGCGTATCCGTATAGAAGGCGTTCAGGCATACGACCGGCTGCACGCCGGAACGGCGGATTATGTCGATGTGCGCGAGCAGGTTTTCGCAGCCCTTCTCCAGGAGCGGCAGGTTTTCCGTCGTGTACGCCGGATCGAGCGGCAGGCCCGCCTTCACCGCCGGCGCCCCGCCGTGCGCCTTGAGCGCCCGCACCGTCGCCACAAGCACCACCGCGTCCGGCTTCAGCCCCGAGCAGCGGCACTTGATGTTCCAGAACTTCTCGAAGCCCATGTCG
>CAMZET010000213.1 GCA_947305825.1 uncultured Verrucomicrobiota bacterium | reverse complement strand
CCCGATGAAACGGATATTTCTGTTGACGCTGCTGAACTTTGCGGTGCTGATAACGATGTCGATAGCGGCATCGGTTCTTTTCGCGCTGTTCGGGGCCGACCTGCAAAGCGTGTTCGGCGACTACTCGTATCTGGCGTGCTTCTCGCTGGCGCTGGGCTTCGGAGGGGCGATAGTCTCGCTGCTGCTGTCCAAGCCCATGGCGAAATGGACGACGAAAGCGCGTGTGATAGACGGCACGGAAGGAGAAGCGGAGCGCTGGCTGGTGGAGACGGTGGAAGACCTGGCGCGGCGGGCGAACCTGAAGACGCCCGAAGTGGCCATATATCCCGGAGCGGCCAATGCGTTCGCGACTGGGGCGTTCCGCAACTCTGCGCTCGTGGCGGTCTCGACGGACATAATGGGGCAGATGACGCGCGAAGAGCTCCGTGCCGTGCTCGGGCACGAGATGACGCACGTGGCGAACGGGGACATGGTGACGATGTGTCTGGCGCAGGGCGTGCTGAACACGTTCGTGATATTCCTGTCGCGCGTAGCGGCGTTCGCCGCCTCGCGGGCGATGGATGGCGACAGCCGCCGCGAGCGGCGCGGCGGCTTCGGCGGCGGCATGACATACTACCTGTTCATGCACCTCTTCGAAATCGTCTTCGGCCTTCTCGCCTCGCTGATAACGTGCTGGTTCTCGCGCAAGCGCGAATTCGCGGCGGATGCCGGGTCTGCGCGGCTGCTGGGTTCTCCGTCGCCGATGATAGCGGCGCTCCGGCGTCTGGGGAATCTCCAGCCCGGGGTCCTGCCGGACTCCCTCAAGGCATTCGGCATAGCGCAAGGCGGCGGGAAGAAGCGCGCCGAGTCGCCCTTCGCGACCCATCCGGCGCTAGAGCGCCGCATAGAGGCGCTGATGCTATGGAACGGCTGATTTGAGCGCCGGCCAGAGCCTAAGCGCCTTGTCCGCCGCTTGCGCCGCCGCCGCGAATACATGCATGTAGGCGGCGGAGCAGCGCCCGGCCGCCATCGACCAGACGTCGCCGAAAGAAAGCGCGCTCGCCGCCGCCAGCCAGGCAAGCACGAGCGTCGCGTTCGCCATGTAGATGAACGTCCACGAGAACAGCCGCCCGTAAAGCGCGACGTCCGGCTGACGCTCGGTCAGCGTCTCGACCGTGAATAGAATATGGAACGCCCAGGTGAAGCCGACGGCGAACATCCACAGCGGAAGGCACGGCAGCGGACGCACGAAGACGTAAACCGCGAGAGCCACGAGCCCGACGGCAAACGTATAGAACGGGAAGAAGTATGGCGCCAGGGTAATCAGGACGTTCGTCTTGGTAAGGCGGACGCTGCCGCCGGAGGCGGAGACGCGGACTTTCGAGGGGCGAGCGCCGAACAGCAGCCCCCAGAGCGCGTGCGTCAGCTCGTGGCCGAGCACATACGCCCGGACGGGATGCGGCAGCGCAAGCCAGGCCGCGGCGAACGCCAGCATGCCGCCGAGAAGCGCCACCGCGCAGAAAGAAATCCCTCCAGCCCCGGCCGCCGCCGACACGGCGTCGAACAGCGCGCGCGTCACGCCCCAGCAGCACGGCAACAGCGCCGCTCCAAAAAGAAAGCGCACGAACGCGAGAAACGTCTTCACCGTTCGTCGCCTTCGCCGCCCTCGAAAATAAATACGAACTCGCCGGGAAACACACGCCTGTTCTGCCGCGCTATCGTCTCCACGAACTCCGCGTCCGCCTTGAACCGTTGCTGGCAATCCTTCAGATGCGCTATCTCGCGCTTCTTTTCCTCGATGAGACGCGCAAGTTCAGCATCCTGGCGGCTCAACGCCCGGTGACGCACCAATTCAGGCCACGCCACGAAACACGCCCCCAGGACTATCGTGCAACAAACAAGATACACGAAAAACCAAAAGAGGCCGTTTTGCGTCTGCTGTTTCTTCTCTTGTCTCATCTTGTGCCGGATATTATACCATATTGGCGCAGCGTCCGCCTAACCTGCCGCCCGGCTTCGCAGGGCGGCAGCGGCGCCGGCGCTTTCCTACTGCTTCTTGGCGGCGAGGTCGAGCGCGAGCAGGAACTCCGGGTTGGACTTCGTTTTCTTGAGGGCGTTGAGAACGCTCTTCATAGCGTTTTCTGCGCCTACGTCGGCGAGTGTTCTGCGGAGGCTCCAGGTTTTTTCGAGTTCAAGCGGGTCGAGCAGGAGGTCTTCCTTGCGCGTACCGGACTTGTCGATGTCGATTGCCGGGAAGATGCGCTTGTCAGCGAGGCCGCGGTCGAGGGCGAGTTCCATGTTGCCCGTGCCCTTGAACTCCTCGAAGATGACTTCATCCATGCGCGAACCGGTGTCGATGAGGCCTGTGGCGATGATGGTGAGCGAGCCGCCGCCCTCGATGTTGCGCGCCGCGCCAAAAAACCTCTTCGGACGGTGGAGCGCAAGCGCGTCCACGCCGCCTGTAAGAATCTTGCCGGAATGCGGCTGGACGGTGTTGTAGGCGCGCGCCAGGCGCGTTATCGAGTCGAGCAGGATTATCACGTCCTTGCCGTTCTCCACCTGGCGCTTCGACATCTCGATTACCATCTCCGCCACGTTCACGTGATGCTGGGGCTCTTCGTCGAACGTGGAGGAGAGGACCATCGCCTTGGTGTTGCGCTGCATGTCCGTCACTTCCTCGGGGCGCTCGTCGACGAGCAGCACAATCAAGATGGCTTCTGGATGGTTGGCGGTAATGGCGTTGGCGATTTTCTGGAGGAGGACGGTCTTGCCGACGCGCGGCGGCGCGACGATGAGGCCGCGCTGGCCGAAACCGATTGGCGTGAATATGTCTATGACGCGCGTGGAGAACTCGGCCGGGTCAGTCTCGAGGACGATGCGCCGCGTCGGGAAAGTCGGCACGAGGTTTTCGAAATGGACGACGCGGGCCGCGACGCTGGGTTCCTTGCCGTTGACGGTGTTCACGTTGCCGAGGCAGAAGAAGCGGTCGCGGTCGCGCGGGTCGCGGATGGGGCCCTCGACGATGTCGCCCGTCCGCAGCGCGTGGCGGCGGATCTGCTGCTGCGTCACGAACACGTCCTCGGGATAGGCGAGGAAGT
>CAMZET010000212.1 GCA_947305825.1 uncultured Verrucomicrobiota bacterium | reverse complement strand
GTCCGCCCGCGCCGGAATCCGCGACGGGCCGGAACGCCGGACAGCCGGCGTCCCCCGGATGCGGGTGCCACAAAGCGCGAGCGCGGGAAATGTGGTATAATATGCGGCCATTGCAACAAGGAGACTGATGGGAGACGGATGGAAGAAAGCGTTGGCATAGTCGAAGCGAAGAAGCTGAAGCTCGCGCTGCCGCCCGGAGGGCTGCGGCTCGAAAGCGGCGGTCTTTTAAAGGAAGTGGAAGTGCTGTACGAGGAGTGCGGTGCGCCGATGGCCGATGGCAACGTCGTATTCATCTGCCATGCGCTGACGGGCGACGCGCACGTCGCCGGGATGCGGCCCGGCGAGTCCAAGCCCAGCGGCTGGTGGGACGCGATGGTGGGGCCGGGCAAAGGCATCGACACCAGGAGATGGCACGTGATTTGCGCGAACGTCCTCGGCGGCTGCAGCGGCACTACGGGCCCGATGAGCATCAATCCGGATACCGGCAAACCCTACGGCTCGGCCTTTCCGCAGTATACCTTCTCCGACGCCGTGGACGTCTACAGGATGCTGCTCAAGCAGCTGGGCGTGAAGAAGCTCGCCGCGCTCATCGGCGGCAGCTACGGCGGCCTGCAGGTGATGGACTGGGTGACGCGCTGCCCGGACGAGATGGAGAAGGCCGCTCTCATCGCCACCTCCGCCTCGCTCAACACGCAGGCCCTGGCGTTCGACGTCATAGCGCGAGCGGACATAACGGACGACCCCGACTGGCGCGGCGGCGACTACTACGGCGTCGGCGACGGCCTCGGCCCGAAGCGCGGCCTCTCCACGGCGCGCGAACTGGCGCACATAACATACCTCTCGCGCGAGCTTCTGGAAGAGAAGTTCCACCGCCGGCTCCAGCAGTCGTTCGTCGAGGCGCCGCCGGAGGAGCGCGCCGAGCGCGACAGGACGTTCAGGACTTACTTCCAAATTGAGAGCTACCTCAACCACCACGGCAAGAAGTTCCTGAAGCGTTTCGACGCCAACTCCTATCTCCACATCACGCGCTCGATGGATTTGTTCGACGCCGGCGCGCGCTACGGCTCGCTCGACGCCGCCACCGCCCGCGTCAAGGCAAAGTGCCTCGTCGTCTCCTACGAGCGCGACATCCTCTTCGCAGAGTGGCAGTCGCACGACATCGTGCGCTCGCTCCTGCGCAACGGCAAGAGCGTCACCTACGCCCACCTCGAGGCCGGCACGGGGCACGACTCCTTCCTGACCGACATCTCCGACCTCTCGCCGCTGCTGGGCGGTTTCCTCGCCGACCGCCCGGTGCGCGTCATGAAATGGCAGAAGCGACTCCACCGCAACGTCGTCAAAATGGTGCGCGACGGCGCTCGCGTAATCGACATCGGCTGCGGCGACGGCACGCTCCTCAACGTCCTGCGCGAGACGAAAAACGCCAAGGGAGACGGCGTGGACATCGACATCGACCGCTTCTCGCAGGCGGTCGCCGACGGCCACGACTGCTTCTGGGAGGACGCCGACAACGGACTTTCGCTCATCCCGGACGCGCACTACGACGTCGCCATTTGCTCCGACACCCTCCAGGAGGTGAAGAACCCGCGAGGCCTCCTGCACGAAGCGCTGCGCATCGCCGACGAGGCCATCGTCACGTTCCCGAACTTCGCGGCATACCGCATTCGCCTCACGCTCGCGCTCACGGGAAGGCTCCCCGTCTCCAAGGCACTGCCTTTCAAGTGGTACGACACGCCGAACATCCATTGCGTGACGCTGAAGGACTTCGAGGAACTATGCAAGGCCGAGGGCATCGAAATCGTCGAAGTCGCCGCCGAAAGCCGGCATCCGTTCGGCAAACTCCTGCTCGCGCTCGGCATGAAAAACCTCGGCGCCTCCAAAATCGTCGCGCGCATCCGCCGTAAAAAGGAAAAAGCGCAATGACCCTGCCGCAGAGAATCGCCCACATCCTCAAGCACGGCATGGCCGTCCTGCACCCGTGCGTCTACGGCGAACTCAATTCCCACGGCGCCATCGATGAAATCGCCGCCGACCTCGAACGCGAAATCGCCCTCCTCTGCCCAGACCGCGACGCCAAGGGAATCGTCGCCGCGTTCCGCGCTCGCCTCCCGGAAGTCAGACGCCTCGTCGACACCGACGTCTCCGCCGCCTACGACGGCGACCCCGCCGCCACAAGCCGCATGGAAGTCGTCATGGCCTATCCGGGCCTCTACGCCGTCACCATCCACCGCCTCGCCCACGAACTCTACAGACTGGACGTGCCCATCATCCCGCGCGTCATGGCCGAACTCGCGCACTCCAAGACCGGCATCGACATCCATCCCGGAGCGCAAATCGGCGAAAGGTTCTTCATCGACCACGGCACCGGCGTCGTCATCGGCGAGACGTGCGTCATAGGGCGCAATGTCCGCCTCTACCAGGGCGTCACGCTCGGCGGCCTCTCGTTCGCCAAAGACCAAACCGGCGCTCTCGTCAAGGGTCTCAAACGACACCCGAACATCGAGGACAACGTGGTCGTGTACGCCAACGCCACCATCCTCGGCGGCGAGACTACCGTTGGCCACGACTCCGAAATCGGCGGCAACGTCTGGCTCAAGGACTCCGTGCCGCCCTTCTCGCGCGTCTACAACCAGCAGCCGGCCCCGGTCATCAAATCCATCGGCTGATACTCACGACTTCAAAACAGAACAAGACAACAAGGAGAAACTCAAATGTACGGAAAATTCCAGGCGCATCTGCAGGAGACGATTGCCGACCTCAAGGCCAAGTCGCTCTACAAGCAGGAGAAGACGATAGCGACCGCGCAGGGGGCTCGCGTCGTCCTCGACAACGGCACGCAGCTGCTGAACATGTGCGCCAACAACTACCTCGGCCTCGCCAACCACCCAGAAATCGTCGAGGCTTCCCGCGAAGCCACCGCCAAGTACGGCTACGGCATGGCCAGCGTCCGCTTCATCTGCGGCACGGACTCGCTCCACCGCCAGCTCGAACGCACCGTCGCCGACTTCGCAAAGACCGACGACTGCATCCTCTTCGGCTCGTGCTTCGACGCCAACGGCGGCGTCTTCGAGGCGCTGCTCGGCCCGG
>CAMZET010000211.1 GCA_947305825.1 uncultured Verrucomicrobiota bacterium | reverse complement strand
TCGGTCCAGACGTCCAGCACCAGCTTCTCGTAGTCGGTCCGCTGGCCGACGCGGGTGTTCTCCACGAGGAAGTTCACGCGCGTGACCGGCGAGAAGATCGAGTCGATCGCGATGCGGCCGATCTCCTGGTCCGGCTTCTTGTTGCCGTCCGCGAGGCAGAAGCCGCGGCCGGTGCGCACCTCGCACTCCATCTCCAGCTCGCCGTCGACGTCGAGCGTGCAGAGCTCCTGGCGGGGGTTCAGCACCTGGACGTTGTTGGCCTCCGCGAACATGCCGGCGGTCACCGTGCAGGGCCCCTTGGCCTTGAGGGTGATCGTCTGCGGCTCGCGCGTGTAGGTCTTCAGGAGCGTACGCTTCAGATTGAGGATGATGTCGGTGACATCCTCCGTACAGCCCGGAATCGTCGAAAACTCGTGGTTCACGCCCTTGATCTTCACGGACGAGATCGCCGCGCCCTCGATCGAGGACAGAAGCACGCGGCGAAGCGAGTTGCCGATCGTCCGAGCGTAACCGATCTCGAAAGGCTCCGCCACGAAGCGGCAGTAGGTCGCGGTCTGCGTAGACTCGTCCTTCTGCACGCCCTTGGGCATTTCGAATCGGCTCAAACGGATAGGCATAGTTTGTCTCCAGTTAAAGTTAGGTTGTTAGGCGGTTGCCCGCGCACTCAATTACCGCGAGAAGAATTCGACGATCGGCTGAACGTCGATGTTCTCGGGGATCTCGGAGCGGAGCGGCACGCTGACGATCGAACCTTGCATCGTCGCGTCGTCCCAGGTCAGCCAGTTGACGAGCGCACGGCGGTTCTTCAGCGCGTCGAGGATCGCCACCTTGTCGCGGGACTTCTCCTTGACGGAGACGACCTGGCCAGGACGCACGATGTAGCTCGGCACGTTGCAGATCTTGCCGTCCACGGTCACGTGGCGGTGCGTCACGAGCTGGCGGGCGCCGGCGCGTGTCGGGGAGAGGCCCAGGCGGAACGCGATGTTGTCGAGGCGGCACTCGCACAGCGCGAGGAACGCATCGCCCTTCGTGTAGCCCTCGGAGACCTTCGCGCGCTCGAAGAACAGACGGAACTGCTTCTCGCGCATGCCGTAGATCGCCTTCGCCTTCTGCTTGGCGGCGAGCTGCTGGCCGTATTCGGAAACTTTCTTGCGGCGCTTGTTCGCCCCGTGCTGCCCCGGAGGGTTGGGACGCTTTTCGAGAACCTTGTCAGGGCCGAAAATCGGCTCGCCGAAACGACGCGCAATCTTGCTGCGCGGACCTGTGAAGTGACCCATTGATTAAACCCTCCTGCGCTTGCGTGCACGGCAGCCGTTGTGCGGAACCGGCGTCGTGTCGGTGATCTGAGTGACCCGGATGCCCGCCGCCTGGATCGCGCGGACCGCGCTCTCGCGGCCGGCGCCGGCGCCCTGCATGCGGACTTCGCACTCGTGCATGCCCTTCGCGACCGCCACGCGGGCCGCGTCCTGCGCGACCATCGTCGCCGCGAACGCCGTCGACTTGCGCGAACCCTTGAAGCCCGCCTTGCCGGCCGAGCTCCAGGAAATCACGCCGCCGCGCGCGTCGGCAATCGAGACCTGGGTGTTGTTGAAGGTGCTGCGGATGAAGGCGATGCCGGCGGGAATCGACTTGCCGGGCTTCTTCTTCGCGGCGACCTCGCCCTCGGCTCCCTGCGGAGCCTCGGCAGCCGCGGGGGCGGCCGGGGCGACTTCGTTCTTGATTTCTTCTGCCATATCTTTCACTCCTTAGCGGCCGGCCTGCTTGGGCATCGCGATCGACACGCGCTTGCCGCCCTTGCGGGTCCGGGCGTTGGTCTTGGTGCGCTGGCCGCGGACGGGCAGGCCCTTCTTGTGACGGAGTCCACGGTAGGAACCGATGGAAATCAGACGGCGGATGTTCTGGGACACTTCGCGGCGGAGGTCGCCCTCGACGCGGTAGTGATCCTGGATGTACGTCGTGATCGCGTGGATCTCGTCCTGCGTGACGTCGTCCGCCTTCTTCATCGGATCGACATTCGTTGCCGCCAAAACGTCATCAGCGCGCTTCGGCCCGATACCGTGGATATAGCGCAGCGCGAAGCGAATGTGCTTCTTGCCCGGGATATCCACACCCATCATTCTTGGCATGTTGTGTTACCTTCTTTCTTAGCCCTGGCGCTGCTTGTGGCGCGGGTTGGTGCAGATCACGCGCACGATCCCCTTGCGGCGGATAATGCGGCAGTTCTCGCAGATGCGACGAACGGAACTACGTACTTTCATTGTTATGTTGACTCTTTAGAGTGGTCGAATGAGGGAATATTATATCATATTTCGCACCTGAGGCGCAATAGGGTAAATTAAGGAATTTTTCGGCCCGACAAACGGGCGTTTCCGACCCGCTCAGTAGGGAATCTTGAACGTCAGTTTCGACCCGAGGCCGCGCTTCGACCACACGTCCATCTCGCCGCCGAGCGCCGCGCACCGCCGCTCCATGCCGGCCATCCCGTAGTGGCCCGCCGCGCGGCTCGCCTCGGCGTCGAACCCCGCGCCGTCGTCGACGACCGTCATCGTCAGCGCCGTCTCGCCGAACGCGAGCCCCACGCGCACGTTTTGGGCGCGGCCGTGCTTGAGCGCGTTGCCGACCGCCTCCTGCATGATGAGGAGGAGGCTCGCCGCCGACTTGCGCGCGACCTTGCGCTCCTCGCCCTCGGCGCGGATCTGCACGAGCCCCTCCCAGTGCGCCATGCGCCGCGCCGTGAAGCCGAAGAGCTCCATCAGCGACTCGGGCCCTTCCGACTCCTCGTTCATCGCCCACAAGGTCGCCCTCAGGCCGTTCTGCGTGTGCTGGAGCGCCGCCTTCACGGCTTCGAGCTGTTCGCGCGTCTGCGGCGCGGCCGCAGGCGGGAGCTTGTTCATCGCCGCCTTGAGCCGGAACATCGCCGCGGCGAGATACTGCTGGAAGCCGTCGTGCAGATCGGCCGCGAGCCGCAGGCGCTCGCGCCGCGCCGCGTCCGCCTCGATCTTCGCGGTCTCGCGGAGGCGAATGGACTCGGCGAGCTCCGCCGTCCGCTTCGACACCATCCGGCGCAGGGTGAGCGTCCAGACAAAGAGGATGCCCAGGAGAGCGCACACCCA
>CAMZET010000210.1 GCA_947305825.1 uncultured Verrucomicrobiota bacterium | reverse complement strand
CCGCCGCGTACATATTCGATGCCGCTGGCGGCGGAAGAGGATGCGTTCACCGGCGCGCTGGAGCCGGAGTCGCCCTACAAACTGTCCCTGAACGGGACATGGAAGATGTCGTGGGCGGGGAATCCGGATCTGCGGGTCAGAGACTTTTACCGCGTCGATTTCGACGATTCCGGCTGGTTCGATATAGATGTCCCCAGCTGCGTCGAGATGCGCGGCTTCGGTTCGCCGGGGTACACGAATGTGCGGTATCCGCACAAGCTCGAATGGCCGTTTATCCGCGATCGTCAGAGCGGAAAGGCAGACTACAATCCCGTATCGTCATACCGTCGCGAGTTCATGATTCCAGAGGGCTGGAAGGGCCGCCGCGTCATTCTCAGGTTCGACGGCGTGTACTCCGCGTACTACGTGTGGATCAACGGACGCAAGGTCGGCTACGCCGAGGATTCCAAGCTTCCGTCCGAGTTCGACATAACGCCATATCTCAACTTGCCGGACTCCGGGGCCTCCAACCTCATCGCCGTCGAAGTCTACCGCTGGTGCGACGGAAGCTATCTGGAGGATCAGGACATGACGCGCTTCTCCGGGATATTCAGAGACGTCACGCTGTGGTCGTTGCCCGTGGACGGCATATGGGACTTCGCCGTCAGGACGGATGTTCTCACGCGGAGAGGCGAAGGCGCGGAACCTGAGGACTGGAAGCTGTCGGTCGAAGGAATCGAGGGCGAATGGTCCGCGACTCTTTACGACGCCGCTCGCAATCCCGTCTCCCGTCTCTCGTCTCGCAGCCCTTCGTCGGTGCGGATTTCGAGTCCGCGCCTCTGGAGCGCCGAAAAACCATATCTATACACGCTCGTTGTAAAGAAGGGCTCCGATATACGTGCGCGCAAGGTCGGTTTCAAGGATGTCATGATATCGGGGCATACTTTGCTGGTAAACGGGAAGCCAATCAAACTCAAGGGCGTCAACAGACACGAGACGAATCCTGAGAACGGGCGCACTGTCTCGCTCGACGATATGCTGGCGGACATTAGCCTCATGAAGCGCTACAATATAAATACCGTCCGCACCTCGCATTATCCAAACGACCACAGGTGGTACGACCTCTGCGACAGGTACGGACTCTATGTCGTGGCGGAGGCCAATGTCGAGGGGCATGAGCCAAGCTGGGGCGAGCAGGCGCTGGGACGCTTCCCGGAGTTCGACCACTCGATAGTCGAGAGGAATACAAGGCACGTGCTTTTCTACCGCAACCATCCGTCCGTGCTGATATGGTCCGCCGGCAACGAGACGGGACATGGCGATTGCTTCCGCCATGCGATAGCGGAGGTGAAGAAGATCGACCCGTCGCGACCCGTCCATTGGGAGCGTGGCAACAAGGACGCCGACATAGACGGGCGCATGTATCCTTCCGTGGAATGGCTTGAGATGCGCGGAAAACTCGGCGACGGGCCGGCCGGACTCCCCGTTCCGGGGCGCAGCGAGAACGACTCGTCCCCGAAGGACAATTCGTCCGGCAAGGTGTTTTTCCTGACCGAATACGCGCATGCCATGGGCAACTCGATGGGCAACTTCGCCGAGTACTGGGACGTGATATATTCCTACGAGTCGCTCTGCGGAGGGTGCATCTGGGACTGGGTTGACCAGGCCGTATGGAAATCTACCGGAGAAGTTGGAGCCGACGGAAAGCCAGAGCGCTATCTCGCATACGGCGGGGACTGGGACGAGCAGCCGAACGACGGCCCCTTCAACTGCAATGGCGTCGTCGATCCCTTCCGCCGCGTCACCGCCAAGCTCGTCGAGGTCGGGCACGTCCACCGCAATCTCGTTGTTCACGACGACATGACGCTCGAAAACCGCTTCGGCTTTACGTGGGCGGATGAATTCGACGGCGAGTGGGAGCTTGTCGAAAACGGTGTTGTCGCCCAACGCGGCAAATTCGCCGTTCCGCACGTCGCCCCACTGTCGTCCGGGAAGCTCGATCTGCCGCGCTTCAAGCTGAAGGCCGGCGCGGAGTGCTTCCTGAATGTGAACTTCGCGCTCAAGGAAGATACGCTCTGGGCGGAGAAGGGCTGGCGAGTCGCACGGAACCAGATTAGACTCTCGCCGCGTGTGGAGCGGGAGCCGCATGTCGCCGGCGCGGCGATTGAAGTCTCCGATGCCGGCGGCGGAGCGGATATAGAGGTTGCGTCTGGAGGCACGAAAGCCGTCTTCTCGCGCGAGACGGGGACTCTGTCGGAACTTGTGATGGATGGAAAGACGATTCTGAAGGACGCCGCGCGAGGGATTGTCTCCGGACCAAGGCTGACATGCGAGCGCGCGTTTACGGACAACGACATTTGGCTTTCGGGCGGAAGCAGGCTCGACAAGCCCGGGTCGTTCGTCATGTCGGGGCTCTCGCAGCTCGCGTATCATGCAAGGCCGATCGAGGTCGATGCGCAGAAGGGCGTCGTGCGGACTTGCGTGGAAGTGACAGGTTCGAAGTCTGCGGGATTCACGCATGAGTGCGCATGGACTTTCGCGGCGGACGGCGCGGTGAGCGTCGAGAATGTCGTCACTCCGCACGGGACGATGCCTATGGCGCTGCCGAGGCTCGGGCTTTCGTTCAGGCTTGACAAGTCGCTCGAGAACGTCAAGTGGTATGGAAGGGGCCCGCGAGAGAACTACATCGATAGATGCACAGGCTCGTTCTTTGGCGAGTGGGAGTCGACGGTGGATGGCATGTTCGAGCCGTATGTGCGACCGCAGGACAACGGCTGCAGGTCGGACGTCAGATGGGTGTCGCTGACCGACGGCGAGGGCAGAGGCGTCAGATTCGCCGCGTCGGAGCCGATGTTCGTGCAGGCAATGCACTACAGCGTGGAGGACCTTGTGTTTTCGCGGCACCTGAACGGACAAAGGCGCTCGGCGCATCCTCTCGTCCGCCGCGACGACGTGAGGCTGAATCTTGACGTTCGCCAGCTGGGGCTGGGCGGCGCTTCGTGCGGTCCGAAGCCCATGGACAAGTATATATTCCCGGTGAAGCCCGAGCGCTGGACGCTGTTCATGACATCCGAGAGGTAGGGGCGGCATTTACGCAGATCAGGCCACGGAAGGACCCGTTCCCGAATGGGAGATTGCGAG
>CAMZET010000209.1 GCA_947305825.1 uncultured Verrucomicrobiota bacterium | reverse complement strand
CATCTGGGACAACTTCTTCCTGAACGGCGACACGAACGCGCCCGTCACGGCGCAGGTGACGCTGTGGCCGGATGGCGCCTTTGCCACGCAGTCGAACAACCTGCGCCGCGTCTACGCGCGCATCGATCCGCGCGACTGGGACGGCGACGGCCTCGCCAACGAAATCGACCCCGCGCCGAAATCCCACGACGGCGACTGCTTCGGCACGGGCGTCGCCTGGCTGAACGCGAACTGCGGAAATGTGCTGTCGGCAACGACCAACGCGCTCGGTGAAATTGAAACTGCGTGGAATGATGGCGTCTGCACGAACGCGTATTACTGGCTGACGTTCACAAGCCTTGCCGACAACAACTTCATTTCCGTGACCTGCGATGGCGACAGCGACCTCGGCAATCTGGCGATTGTCGCCAATTCCAGCCAGGTCTGCCGCGTGCCGCTCCTCATGGGTGCGGAATATGTGGTGCACGCCGATGCGCCGCTGGCGGACATCGCGGCATCGGACGAGAACGCCGAGATCGTCTACTATGACAGCCCGGCGGCCCTGATGAACGGCGCGCCGCAGCTGCGCGCGGGGCGGCCACGGCTTCTCGCGCAAGGCGGCGGGCCGTCGGCCAGCTTCAGCGTCCGCGTCCCGCTGGAGTTTTCGTTCGAGCCCGACGGGAACGGCGGTTATGCGCTCTCGACCTCGCCGCGCGATGTCGGCGCGGTGCTGACAAACCTTGTCGGCGGATGCTGCTCGCCGGTCCTCTCCGCGAACGGCTTCCGGTGGACGTGCGCGGACACCTGCGGATGCAGCGGCGGGGAGCACGTCTTCGAGTTCTACGTGACGTACGAGGGCTACATGCTCTTCCAGTGGTGGGAAGGCTGGTGCGCGTGCCGCGACGAGGGCGACGTCACCGAGACGGGGCGGCTGTCGCTGGATCTGCCCGACACGCTTTTCGAGAATACTGATTGCGATGTTGTGCAGGACGGCTTCAACAGCGACTTCGGCTCGCAGATCGTCTGGGGCGAAGACGATCTGGGGCGTGGACGGCTCCGCCTGGCGACGGGTACGGGCGGCGGCACCCTGCGGTATGTCGGGACGTCCGGGTTCGTCGGCGATGTCTACGAAGGGGACGAGGCGGATGACGTGCTCGCCAACGGGACGGAGTGGGCGCTGCAGTCGGGCGCGGGCCTGTTCAAGGGCTTCTGGCTGGACGCGGGCGCGGTCTCGCCGCATTACCGGCGCGGGCGGGTGACCGCGAGCTGGACGCCGGAGGGCGGCGCAATATCCACGGTGACGAAGCGCTTCACGGTGGTGCGCCCCGTGGCCGAGCCGATCTGCACCGAGACGAAGAGCGTGGAGGTGGACGGCGAGACGCATGAGTTCGTCTACAATCCCTGCGGCGTGGGCGTGGGGAAGGACGCGTATTTCAAGATTGCGGTGACGCCCGCCGACTACCCCGACGAGAAGATCGTCTGGACGAGCACGGTGCCGGGCGCGGTCGCGTTCGTCGGCGGCAGCACGGGGCGCGAAGTCCGCGTGCGCGGCCTCGTGCCGGGCTGGACGCGGCTGAGCGTGCAGATCGGCGAGTCGCCGTCCGAGCCGCCGCAGTTCTCGCTGAAGGTCGTGCCGAACCGTGTTCTGCACCTGACGGCATGGATCGTGCAGCATTCGGTGGAAGGTGCAATGCGAACGGAGGAGGCGGTTCGCGCGATGCTGCCGACGGTCAACGACATCTTTGCGCAAATCGGCTTGACGGTTGTGCTGGATGGGGTCAATATTATGAAAAATAACAATGCATATAATTTATATTACGAAACAACAAATGTAGTTGGCGTCACATGGTCCGTGGACAACTTGCTGGATTCATTGCCGAATACCGATTGTGTGAACTGCGTTTTTGCAAATGGGTTTGTTGAAGAAGAGGAAAAAGATACGCTTGCCGTGCACACGCCATCTGGAATCGTCATGACGAAAAGGGCCAATGCTTTGGTTCTTGCGCATGAAATCGGACATGAACTGGGGGCGGGCGATATTTATGCCAGCGAAGAAGCGGATGACGGGCAGTCGATTGATGTCATTAACGTCGGTTTCCGCTACACTCATGCGCCGGACGACTGGAGCAACGGCTGCATCAACGACGGCCCGGGCTATTACGGACGGGACATGACGTGCGACAAGATCATCAAGCGCATGTTGATGAATGGTCGGGGTGTGTCAGGGCGTGACCTGACGGCGGGTGAGGTTTTCGGCGTGAAGAAGCGAGCAGATGGAAGTCTCGTCCGTGACAATGCACCGACTGGCTTTTTCAAATAAAAAAAGAAGCGATGAAAGGAACATGAAAATGAAGCGAATGATCTTCTTTGCAGTTGCGATATCGGCGCTATCGAGCTTTGCCCGTATTCGCTCCTTGAATACATTAAGCGATGAAGAGTACAAGGATTTCCTTGTGGACATAACCGCGCCGCGCTGTGGCAACGGGGGGGGCGGATTGGGCCGCATTTCATCTTTAGCCGATACGAACCGATTCCTGCGGCTGGTCAAGGAGGTCGCGCACTCGAACACGAACAGGGCGGGTTGCATGATTTTTCTTGTTTCGAAATACGGCGGTACCGCCGACCTGCCGTTCCTGTATGAGTATGTGAGCGATGAAAGCCTTGGCGACGCCGCACTTCATGGAATCTTTAAAATTGACGGTATCAACACCAATACGCTTGCGGCAACGCGCCACTACCTTTCGCTGCCGGCGCGAAATCATAGCATCACAGGGGGGGAGGTCTGTCAATTGCTTTTGCATTATGCCTTGCAGCCGCAGACCACCGAGGAAGCGCGACAGATGGCGAAGGACTGTATACATGATTTTGCCTTGGTGCATACCAATGGTGTTGAATGGCTGGACGAAATCATCAACTACCAGCTTCCCGACTACCGCTACAGTACCAACCGGCTGGAGGTGATGCGCTCGGTTCTCGCGCACGGCCCCAAGGCGAACCAGTACGACTACGTCACCAACGCCATCCACGAAATCGAGGCGCAGCTGCCTCAGGAGTGAGCCGGATTTCGCCCGCATGCTTTAGAGCCAGAAAAGGATCCGCGCATAAGGAAGGCGAGAGCATGGGCGGCCGCCTAAAATTCTCGGGCAGGTG
>CAMZET010000208.1 GCA_947305825.1 uncultured Verrucomicrobiota bacterium | reverse complement strand
CTATTGGGTTGGGGTGTTTGGCCTATTGGGTTGGGGCGAACTGATGGGGCGAATCCAACCGACCTACTTGACATTAAGAGGGGCAAAATGGCATAATGTGCACCGAAACTTGGGTATGCTTCTTTGTGGTTTCGGTGTGCGGTGCATCGGGCAAGAGGCGCAAGTGATAGGAAACCGAAAGGCTGATTAACAATATGGCTAGCAAGTAACCGTTCGCGGCACAGCGACGATGACTTGGATGGAGTGTCGTTGACAGACCGCCAAAACCGTTCCCCTCGCGTCGCAAAGAACGGCGCAAAACGACGGAAAAACCTGAACTTTTTATAGATATAAAGCGAACCTCCCATCAGTCAGAGGCGAGCAAACTTAATATATATTTAGATAATTGAAAGGACTTTTGAGCCTAAACAAACAGTAAACCCTAATCCGGCTAGTAGCCGAGGAAGGAAACGTCAATGAGTACATTTTTTGGCGCAGCGGCAAATCGTGCCCTGCAACCGTCAGCGAATCCCAACAAGGCTGTTTTGCCTGTTGTGGATGTTTTTTTACCCGGGTTCATCCACTCTCTTTACAATGGTACGATAAACACGGGTCTTCCGTTCCAACCACAGCAGTTCAACAACTGCACGATAAACTACATGATGCCTTCTGCCGCGATGCCGCCGAGCGGACAGTCCGCCGCAACGAGCGTAACTGCGCGCGAAGAGTATTCCGAGCGTCACGAAAGACGCACGGAGCCCGGCTCCACGGTCGAAATCTCCGAAGCCCGCTATGAGGCAATCCTCACGGGACAGGCGCAGATCGACAGGAAACAGGACACGATACTTGCGAAGCAAGATCAGTTCTCGGAGAGGCTAACCGCGCTCGGACGCTCAATGAGGAGAAGTTCTATATTCCGCGAGCCGCCCAAGGTTCTGAAGCTAAGCCACAAGAGCCTGAAGGAAGTAGCACAGATGTGGGTCGAATGCCGCAAGCATCCCGAATGGTTTGAGCAAGCGGCTGGCCGTCGCGTCTGGATTAAAGACGTCTACGATCTCAAGCAAGCGGAACTTGCCAAGATGGGAATCTCAAACTACAAGGATTTCCGCAGAGCCGTCGACAACGCCCGCAAGCAGTTCAGGGGCATTTTGTCAAGCGGCAAGCCTAAATCGCCAAGACGGAAAAATCCCGTCAACGGCAAATCAAAAAAATAATAAGCTCAAGAAAGGTTACACAACCTGGAGCCGCTTCCGCATTTGCAGGGGCGGCTCTTTTCGCGCACGGCGCGGTTTTGGGCGTGCAGCGACACCACGACGGAAAAACTTCCTTCCGCCGGTTTTCCTTTCCATAGGCATAAAATTCCCACCGTCAGCGCGAGACAAGACCTTCTCTAGGTCCTCTTGCTTCTGGGTGGAAGCAGCCTGCGAGGAGGCGGTCAAGCGCGGCAAAACAAAGGAACAAAACCATGAGCAAACTCATAGTTCCATTCGACACCTACAAGGTGAACTCCGCCCTCGACCCAGAGGGGGGATACGCGATGCGCCTCGGCGAACAGCAGATCGTCGAAGACGTATCAGTTTACGAGGAAGTCATCAAGGAGAAGACGCTGCCGCTCTCGCCCGAACTTCTGCAGTTCGCGACGAGCGCCGTTCTCAACACGATGGCGGCGAAGACGGCGAGGGACTGCCGTCCGCGCAAGATCGGCGGACTCATCAAGTGCGCCGCCTACACGCGCGGCCTGCTGCCGGGTCCGTACTCTGCGTTCGACGAAAACACCTGCTCAGCCGCCGTCATCTTCTCGTCCCTGAAAGGCGTGGCGAAGAAGGTTGACCTCTCGAAGGTGCAGTTCGTCAACTCCCGCACCGGCCTCAAGGTCGTCATCGACCGCATCACCTACGAGGGTTCCACCTCCGAGGTCGGCGTGATCATGAAGACCAAGGCAATCGTCGTCACGGGACTGAACCTCCAGTTCATCTCGACCGGCGACAACCCGGACTCCATCACGCTATCGTGGAAGGATGCCGGCGGCACGGAGCATACCGCGTCCGTCACGCCGTCCTCCAGCTCGGTGACCGAGATGAAAATCCCGTTCCCCGATGCGCTCGCGGATGTTGCGGAGGGCACGGAGATCACGTTTCGCTTTCTCACTCGCGGAGGAATCGAGGACGCCGATCCCCAGCCCAACAACAAGACCGTGACGCTCCTGGCGGCGGTGTAAGGCGGGCGCGGGGCGCGGCGGAAACGCCGCGCCCCGTCATCCGTCTTCCTCATAATCTTGCAAATCCTGTTAATCCTGTCTAAAGCAGAAAGGAATCAAACCATGATCACCATCAAAAAAACTGTCAGGCTTGTTGACGCGCCGGAGCCGCCGTTTGTCGGAACGAAGATTGACATTCTCGTCCCTGGCGATTCGCGCACTTTCGGCATAGGTTCGATTTACATTGCCGACGATGCGTCGGAGTTTTCAATAGACTGGGGCGACGGCAGCGAACCGTTGCGCTTCAGCGAGAACGCTTCGCTCGTCACACACGAATACGCGGCGGGCGGAAGGTATTCCGTAAGAATCTCTGACGGCGCGAGGTCGATTTCGATCAGCACGTCAAAGACGCCTGGCGAATACGTCACGGTCTACGCGCCGATGATAGAGCGCGTCGTATCGACGGCGTATAAGCTTACGACCATAAGCTCGCGCGCCTTCAAGGATTGCACGGCGCTGACGTTCGCAAGCTTCAAGTCGGTGTCCGTGCTGCCGGCGCCGAACGCCGCGAACGTCCAGTTCGTCGGCTGCGACGCACTGAGAGAGATTCACTTCGCGGCGGCGAACGAGGAGGCGATCAAGGCGACGACGGGATGGGCGCGTTCCGAAGGGACGCTCGGCGCGCCCAATGCGGCGATCTACTTCGATTTGTAGCCTGCCCTACAGGAGGTCTATTATCCTCACGTTCGCCACGTTGGGCTGGGTGGGATCGGCGTAGTAGCGGGTGATGGTCTTGATGTCGTCGCCGCTGATGGACGTCGCCGCCTCCGCCCCGAATTTCTGATAGACGTGGTCGATGCAGATCTTGCGGAGTTCGTATGACGCCTTTGCGCCCTGGAAGCCGAGGGCGCGGAGACTGCGGTTCATCGTGGCGAAGGTCTCGTCGAGAAGTT
>CAMZET010000207.1 GCA_947305825.1 uncultured Verrucomicrobiota bacterium | reverse complement strand
AGGAACACGTCGTTGTCCGAGCGGGAGGAGCCGAGGTTCTTCCACGTGAGCGCAGTCGGATCGTGCGCCTCCGTCTCGCCGACGTTGCGGATGCCGTCGAGGTTCCACACGGCGCCGGGGACGTAGCAGTCGACGTCGAAGGCGCGGTAGGCCGGGTTGTCCCAGTACTTGATCCCCGCAGAAGCGGACAGGGCGAAGAGCGCGGTCGCGACGATCGCAACTCTCCCGAACAGCACGTTCATGTCTCTCATGGCGTTTCCTTTCCTTCTTGTTGGTTAGACTTTACGTTCTTTGCGGCTAAAGCCAAATCTCCAATCCCGTAGGGCGCGATGTTCAGCACGAAGCGCGAGCCGCAGCCGCCGTCGCGCGACGGCAGGACGACCGGATTCTGCGAGCGCCAGTAGAGCGTGCATTCCCCGAGGCTGTTCGTATACTTGCCGCCCTTGAGCATGCGCCTCTGCGGATAGCTGGGGCTCGGGCATGTCTCGCCGACAGGATCGGTCGCCGCCAGCGCGACGCCGCCGTTCTGCCAGTCGAGCACCATTTCGTAGGCATTTCCGAGGACGTCGTAGAGCCCGTACTGGTTCGGCTTCTTGAGCCCGCCGCGGTGCAGCACGCCGCCGGAGTTCCCGCTGTACCAGAGAATCGCGTCCGCGCCTTCTGCGTTCGCGTCCGCCGCGCCGTCCCAGTAGGCCGTGCCGCCGGGAACGCCGCCGCGCGCGGCCTTCTCCCACTGCGCCTCCGTCGGCAGATCAAACATGCCGACAAGGCCGGTCCGGGCGCCGAGACGACCGACGATGGACTTCGGATCGACGCCCCGGCGCACCGGCCAGTCGTAGTCGCCGCCCGGCGCGGAATCGCCGCGGATCGTGCTGCACGAATCGTTCACGCTCGGCAGCATCACGTCGGGCGTGTTCATGTTCTTTCCGTTCTTGAGCAGACGGAACTGGTACTTCGTCGTCTCGAACACGGCGATGTAGTACGGCGCGGAAATCGTCACCCGGCTGGACGGCGAATAGCGCTTTTTCGGACCGCCGGAGCTGCGCCCCATCGTGAACGCGCCGGCTGGAATGCGGCGGAAGGCCATCCATTCGCGGAAGTACCGCTCGTCGTCCGCAAGGCCCGTCCAGACGACGTTGTCGCGCGGCCCCTCGCCCGCGTCCACGCCGCGCCAGAGATCGTCCGACGCCGCCCATGCGCCCCACACGCCGTTCGTGAGGGCGTTGCGCGTCACATACTGCCGCGCGCCGCGCGCGCCCGCCTCCTTCGAAAGGTCGAACACGATGTAGAGCACGTCCTCGTCCGCGACCTTCTCGGACGAGAGCACCACCTTGAAGCGGTCGATTCGGCCGCGCGCCCTGAGCGCCGCGTCCTTCGTCGGCGTGAGGATGATGTGCTTCGCGCCGTCGCCGTCGATCACCGTATCGCCCGCAAGCGCCAGCGGCGAGACGGGGCCGATCTCATCCTCTCCGTCGTATGCGACGACGGTCATTTCGCGGACCGACCGTTCCGGCTCATCCCATCCGCTCACCGTGAAATCGACCGAAACCGACTCGGACCACGGCCACTGCTGCACGAGCGAAACGCCTGAAATCGTCTCGCCCGCCGCGGCAAACGCGGCGCACGTCAGCAAAAGTGGCAGAAGCGTCTTCATTTCGTCATTTCTTCGCGATCCGGAACCCGGCGGAACCCTCCAGCGCGAGGCGCGGCCGCTCGCCCGAAACCCCGCGCACGAAGCCAATGCCATCGGCAACAAGGCACGCGACTTCTTCGCCCGCGCCGCCCGCGCCGCTGTAAAAGGTCAGTTTCGCCGTGAACACATCGTCCTCGTTGAAGTTTTCCGGCATCGGCGGATTCCATATCGGAAACGCATCGCTCTTGCCGTAGACCCTTTCCGCCGTCACCCCCGCGCCCGTGATCGTGAGCCGTGCCGACTTCGCGCACTCCGGCCACTCCCAGGCCATCTGCGTCTGACCGGCGTTCAGCGTCTTCCAGAGCGCCGTCGCGCCGGGATCGGCGTTCACCACACATTCGTTTGACATTGCCATCCGGCTGGCGGCCACAGGTTCCGAGGCCGTCACCCCGACCACGGCGACATCTTCGATCACCGCCGCAGTCGGCGCACCGGCCGCGCCATCCGCAGTCTTCGCTGTTCGCGCCGACATCGCGAGGACCGCGCACGCCGCGACTGCCGCGACGGACGCGGCGACTTGAAAGGTGCGCGTCCGCCAAAGCGCGGCTCGACCGACCGCTGCCGCCGAACCGACCGCCGCCAGACAGCGGTGCGCGAAGCCGTCCGACGCGGGCGGTATGTCCGCATCGCACAAGAGCGACGCCGCCATGAATTCCTCGTCCATCTCGAAACCTGCAACCATAGCCTTCTCCCATTCTGTTTAACGGGCGACGCCGCCCTTCCGTTTGGTGAGAAACGCACAAATCTTCCGCCGCCCCTCGGACAGCCTGAATTTCACCGTTCCTTCGGGCACCGCAAGCGCCTCGGCGATGTCCGCCACCGAAAGTTCCCCGAAATAACGCAGAACGACAGCCTCCCGCAGTATCGGAGACAACCGGGAAACCGCCAGCCGGACGGCCGCCGCATCCGACTTGACGGCAAGCGCGTCGCCTGGGTTCGGACGAGCGTCCTCTACTTCCGGGACGTCCTCCATGAAAACAAGCGCGTTCGCCGCCTTCAGACGCAAATCATCCCTATGCAGATTGACGAGGATCGTGCAAAGAAACGAAAAATACGCCGCTTCGGAAGGAAAATCGCCCTGGGCCTTGACCGCACGGGCCAGTGTGCGCATGGCCAGATCCTCCGACATCGCCGCATCCGAGCAGAGCCGGAACGCCAGCTTGTAAAGGCGACCCGAATAGGACGCGACCAGCGCCTTCGCGCCCGCTTCCGGATCGGTCCGTATCTGTTCCCAAACGCACATATCCCAATAGATTAAACGCACGCTCATGCGATTCCGTTGGGTTCGGATTAGCGCCTATCCTGAAATTACCGACGAAAGGCGTTGTCGCGATCCGGCAAACCTGTCCTGAGATACTGCGCCGCCGTAGAGCCACGCAGCATCTTCAGATCCGGCGGCTATTAGAGAAGCCCTGAGCTCCAGACCCATGCGCTTGGAGCTCAG
>CAMZET010000206.1 GCA_947305825.1 uncultured Verrucomicrobiota bacterium | reverse complement strand
GTGGAGTGGTGCCTGTGGCGGGTCGTTTGCGCGGCTGTGGGGAATGTGGTATAATACGCTGCAAAGGAGGAGTGTGTCTTGCAATGGAGAAGCGACCGGCATCGATAGAAATTCGAGGGGCGAGGAAGAACAATCTCAAAGGCGTCGATGTGGATATACCGTTGGGCGCGATAACCGGCGTGGCCGGCGTGTCCGGCTCCGGGAAATCGTCGCTGGCGCTCGGAATAGTGTACGCGGAAGGGGCGAGGCGGTATCTTGAATCGCTTTCGACATACACGCGGCGGAGGATGACGCAAGCGTCGCGCGCGGAGGTGGACGAGGTGCGCTACGTGCCGGCGGCGCTCGCGCTGCGTCAGCGTCCGGGCGTTCCCGGCATGCGCTCCACGTTCGGCACGATGACGGAGCTGCTCAATTCCCTGCGGCTCATGTTTTCGCGCCTGGCGAGCCACCGCTGCCCGAACGGGCACTATCTGGCGCCGACGCTCGACGTCGCCGCCGAGCGCGAACTCGTCTGCCCGGAATGCGGCGCGAAGTTCTACGCGCCGGGCGCCGAAGACCTCGCGTTCAACTCCAATGGCGCCTGCCGCAGATGCGACGGCACCGGGACAGTGCGCACCGTAGACCCAGCCACCATCGTGCCGGACGACTCGCTGACCATCGACGAAGGGGCGGTCGCGCCCTGGCAGTCGCTCATGTGGTCGCTCATGAAGGACATCGCCCGCGAGATGGGCGTCAGGACCGACGTGCCATGGCGCGAACTCACGGACCGCGAGCGCGACATAGTCCTCCACGCCCCTCCCGAAAAGCACCACATGGTCTACCAGATAAAGAAAGACGGGCGTTCCGGCGAGATGGACTTCACCTTTTTCAACGCGATGTACACGGTGGAGAACGCGCTGAAGAACGTAAAGGACGAGAAGGGGATGAAGCGCGTGGCGAAGTTTCTCAAGGAGGAAGCGTGCCCGGAGTGCGGAGGGACGCGGCTTTCTGCGGCGGCGCGCGCGCCGCGCCTACGGGGCATTTCGCTCGACGCGGCGACGGCGATGACGCTTGCCGACCTGGAGGAGTGGGTGCGCGGCGTGCCGGGCTCCCTGCCGCCGCCCATGAGAAAGATGGCCGAACGCATTTGCGAGTCGTTCCACGACACCGCGCGCCGCCTTGTCGATTTGGGGCTCTCCTACCTGTCGCTCGACCGCGCAGCGGCGACACTCTCCACCGGCGAGCGCCAACGCACGCAGCTCGCCCGCGCCGTCCGCAACAGGACCACCGGCGTGCTCTACGTCCTCGACGAGCCTTCCATCGGCCTGCATCCCTCAAATCTAGTAGGCTTGCTGGGCGTCATGGACGATTTGAAGGCCGACGGCAACTCCGTGCTGCTCGTGGACCACGATACGCAGGTTCTGGCGCATTCCGACTGGATAGTCGAACTCGGGCCCGAGGCGGGCGCGGGCGGCGGGCGCGTCATTGCCGAGGGGAGAGTCGGCGAAATAGCGGCCAACCCAGCCTCGCAGATAGGGCCGTTTCTCGGCGGTGCGCCCGCCGTCGAGCCGGCCGCCGCTGGGGCGGGCGCGGCCTGCCGCAAGTGCGCGCAAGTCCGCCTCGCCACCAGGCCCATCCATACGGTGCACCCGCTGGACGTCGCCTTCCCGAAGGGGAAGCTCACGGTCGTCACGGGCGTGTCCGGCTCCGGGAAGACGACGATGGTCCTCGAGAGCCTCGTGCCCGCCGTCGCCGCCGCCGCCGCCGGGATGCCGCTTCCCGCGCACGTGCGCTCCATCTCCGCGCCGGGCATAAAGGCCGCCAAGCTAATCGACGCCACGCCAATCGGCGTGAACATCCGCTCCACCGTCGCCACCTACGCCGACGTCCACGACGAGCTGCGCAAGGCGTTCGCCAGGCTCAAGGACGCCAAGGCGATGAAGCTCAAGGCCGGCGACTTCTCCTACAACACCGGCTCGCTCAGGTGCCCGACGTGCGACGGAACGGGCGAAATCAGCCTGGACGTCCAGTTCCTGCCGGACGTGGACATACCCTGCCCCGACTGCCATGGCTCGCGCTATTCCAAGGCGGCATATTCCGTGAAGCGCAACGGCGCGTCGCTGCCGGAACTCATGGACATGAGCGTGGACGAGGCGCTCGCCGCTTGCGCCGACCTCCCGCTCGTCAAGACCCGCCTCCAGACGCTCCACGACATTGGGCTCGGCTACTTGACGCTTGGCGAGGAGACGCCCGGCCTTTCCGGCGGCGAGGCGCAGCGCCTGAAACTCGCAAGCGAAATGGGCCGCAGCCAGGCGGACGCCCTGTTCGTGTTCGACGAGCCGACCATCGGCCTCCATCCGCTTGACGTCAGGACGCTCATGGGCGTGTTCCGCCATCTCATAGCCAACGGCGCGACGATTGTCGTAATCGAGCACGACCTCGACGTGATAAGGGCGGCGGACTGGATAATCGACATGGGGCCTGGCGGCGGGAAAGAAGGCGGGCGGGTCGTCGCCGCCGGCTCGCCGCAGGAAATCGCCGCCTGCAAAACGAGCGCCACGGGACGCTTCCTGTGAACAAGGCTGCGCTGCTGCTGCGGTAGGCCGCCGGAGTCTTTGCGCCATTCAGGCAAACACGCGGCAAATTTGGTATAATTCAAGGAACGGCATTTCTACGCAAACGGGAAAACCAGGAAGGCATAAAATGAGTCTGAAAGAAGCGACGGCGCGCATCAGCGCGCAGAAAGAGTTGGCCGGCAGAATCCGCGACGAAGTCGGCAAGGTTATCGTAGGCCAGGAGAAATTGGTAGACCGCCTCGTGCTCGCGCTCGTGACGGACGGCCACATACTGCTCGAGGGCGTGCCGGGGCTCGCCAAGACGCTCAGCTGCAACACGCTCGCGAAAGTGCTCGGCCTCGACTTCAAGCGCATTTCGTTCACGCCCGACCTGCTGCCGGCCGATGTCGTCGGCACGCTCGTCTATTCGCCCAAGACGGGCGAGTTCTCGCCAAAGAAAGGGCCGGTCTTCACCAATCTGCTGCTCGCGGACGAAATAAACCGCGCGCCGGCGAAGGTACAGTCCGCGCTTCTCGAATCCATGCAGGAGCGACAGGTGACGATCGGCGACGAGACGTACGCGCTGCCGCGCCCGTTCCTCGTGCTCGCCACGCAGAACCCCCTCGAACAGGAAGGCACCTACCCTCTCCCCGA
>CAMZET010000205.1 GCA_947305825.1 uncultured Verrucomicrobiota bacterium | reverse complement strand
TAGGGCCAGAGCGGCCAGGGAGTCGAGGCGTCCCGTTCGTCCGGCGGTTTCGGCATGATCTCGATCTGCGTCACCGATTTTGCGCCTTGGCGGATTGACGTGCCTACGCAGTCCGAGCCCGTGTCGCCACCGCCAATCACGAGGACCTTCTTGCCCTTTGCGGAAATTGGAGCTGCGGGAATCTCGCCGGTGAGGAAGCGGTTCTGGCCTTCAAGTAGCTCAAGCGCGAGATGGACTCCCTTGAGCTCGCGCCCCGGGATATTGAGATCGCGCGCCGCAGGAGTTCCGATTGCGACGACTACGGCGTCGTTTTCCCTTGCGAGCCATTCCGCGGAAACGTCTTTGCCGACTTCGCAGCCAGTCACGAACTTGATGCCTTCCGCTTCGAGGATATTCCTGCGGCGTTCGATAAGCGCCTTGTCGAGCTTGAAGCAGGGTATGCCGTAGCGGAGAAGTCCACCGATGTTCGCGCGGCGCTCGTACACCGTCACCGCCCAGCCGCGGCGGCGAAGCGTGACCGCGGCGGAAAGTCCGGCGGGACCTGCGCCGATTATCGCCACCTTCTTGCCGTTTTCCTGTGCAGGAGGGCGCGGCACAACCCAGCCGTTATTGAAGGCGGTTTCGATGATGTGCTTCTCTGACTGTCGCACCATGACGGACTCTTCGTCAAGCTGGTGTACACAAGAAGCCTCGCACAAAGCTGGGCAGATGCGCGAGGTGAATTCGGGAAAGTCGGAGTTTTGGCTAAGGAGGTCGTAGGCGCGTTTCCAGTCGCCTTGCGCGACCGCGCGGTTCTGGTCGGGAACGAGGTTCCCGAGAGGGCAGCCGTAGGCATGGCAGAAGGGCTGGCCGCAGTTCATGCAGCGCGAGATCTGTTCCTTCAACTCGTCGTCGGTAAGCGACCGTTCGACTTCGTTCCAGTCGCTTTTGCGCTCCTCCTTCGGGCGATAGATGTCGTGTATTCTCATCATGATAATCCTTGCTTATCAAGAGAGGAGATTAGCAAATCCCATGCCAACGCCTTAAAGGAGCCAGTTTTTTACATTTTCTGTAATCTGACGCGAGGGTGGTGTTAGAATATTACAAATCTTGAACTTGCTGAATGTCGCTGGGCATTCGCCAGTCGGCGCGTGGCGATAGCGAAAATGTAATTTTTGGGCCATCTGGAACGCAATTTCTCTTGTATTGCGCCTGGCGGAAGCGACGGAGAAAGGTTTGGAGAGCCTTTTCAACTGTCTCGCCAGGGTAAATGCCCTTGAACGCGACACAGGCGAGCGCGAGTAGCTTGTTGGCGTCGGCTCCGTTCGCGAGGTAGTGAAAGAGGAAGAAGTCGTGGAGTTCGTAGGGGCCGAGCCGCGCCTCCGAGTCGTTCGCCGCCGCGCCAGGGACGAGCTCGGGCGTAATAGGCGCGTTGGCGATTCCGTTGAGAATCGACCGAAGGGGTTCTGCCGACTCCTCCGCGACAAACTTGAGAGCACCGAGTACCATTGTCTTCGGCACCGAGCAGTTGAGCTGGTACATGCTCATGTGGTCGCCGTTGTATGTATTCCATCCGAGCGCGATCTCTGAAAGGTCGCCCGTCCCGACGACGAGCGCGCGCTCCATGTTGGCGACGTCCATCAGCACCATCGTGCGCATCCTCGCCTGGACGTTTTCGTAGGCGATGTCATGCGTCGCTTCGTCGTGCCCGATGTCCGCGAGATGTCGCTTGCACGATTCGCAGATGTCGACGACGCGGCATGTCGCCCCGACGGCGCGTCCAAGTTCTGCAGCGGTGCTTTGCGTGTGCCCTGTCGAGCCGAAGCCCGGCATGACGATGGCGACGAGATTGGCGCGCGGGAGCTTGAGCCGATCGAGCGCCGCCGCCGCGCCAAGAAGCGCAAGCGCGGAATCCGCGCCGCCCGAGACGCCGACGACGAGCTTTTCGGAATGCGCGCTTTCCATGCGCCGCGCAAGCGCCGCCGCCTGGATCGCAAGAATGCCGCGGTGCCAGTCGGGTTCCCCGAATTCGTATAGGAAGGGGGATCGTGAAATCTCGCTCGGCTCCGATTCGGGGAGCTTCGCGTCAATCGCTACGATTTCAGCGACCGTTTCTGCCGCCGCCATTGATGTCGCACTTCGCCTGCGATAGCGAAGAGCGTCGACATCTACTACAGCATCGACGACGGACGGCTCGCCGGCGAAGAGTCCGCTGTTCGCCGCGATGCGTCCGCCGACCGCAATCATGGAGTCTCCGCCGAAGACGGCGTCCGAGCTCGACTCGCCGATGCCGGCGCAGGCCATTGCGTAGGCGCAGCCGAGGCGCTGGCTCTGCTGGTGCACCATTTCGCGGCGGCGCGCAGACTTGCCGAGATAGTCGGTGCTGGCGGAAAGGTTGAAGACGACGTCGACTCCGCTCGCGGCGGCGAGAGAGCTCGGGGGGACGGCCGCCCAGAGGTCTTCGCAGATTTCGACGCAAAAGCTGAGTCCTCCCACTTTGAAGACCTTTGGCGGCTCGTTGCGCGGTGCTGGCGTGAACTGACGCGCCTCGTAGTATTCGCGGTAGGTCGGTAGACAGCGCTTGCGAACGATGCCCGCCACCTTTCCGTCGAAGACGACTGCCGCGGAATTGTATATCGCTGGGCCTGACTTTTCTGGGAAGCCGACGATTGATACGATTGGAAGGCTCGCCGTCGCATTCGCGAAGTCGGCAAGCGCCTTTTCGGCGGCGTCGAGAAATTCGTCGAGGAAAAAGACGTCGCCACAGGTGTAGCCCGTGACGCTGAGTTCCGGGAAGACGATTGCCGCGACACCAGACTCGGCCGCCTTGCGGGCGAGCCGAGTCATCTCTTCTGCATTCGCCGCGGCGTCCCCTAGGCGGAGCCTCGGCGTTGCCGCTGAGATCTTATAAAGTCCTTTCACTTGGTTAAGGCCTGCGGCGGGGGTGCAAATACGAAAACCACCGCCGCAGGCAAAGTTGTCAGATGTTGGAGAAGAACTGGAACGAGGCGTAGGCGTCCTGGCCGTGTTCGGTGATGTCGAGGCCCTTCAGTTCCGTCGTGGCGCTGACGCGCAGAATGCCGAGTTTCTTCAGAGCGAAGAATATCGCAGTTCCGGTGCCGAACGCCCAGATCGCCGTCGAGCTTGCGCCGAGCAGCTGCACGCCGAGCAACTTGAGTCCACCGCCATAAAAAAGGCCAACCATGGCATTGCCGTAGTTCGCGGCGGTCGGCGCGG
>CAMZET010000204.1 GCA_947305825.1 uncultured Verrucomicrobiota bacterium | reverse complement strand
AGGCGGCGCATGGGCTGTTGATAACTTTCGTCATCGTTTTCTCCTTGTTTTTTGTTGGTTTGTGTTAGCCCCGCAGTCACTCGACCGCGAGAAATCGCTATCTGCCGCGTTGGTCAACCGGCAAACAAAAAAGACCTTCTGGCACGAAACCAGAAGGTCTTAAAACGGCATAAAAAAATGGCGCATCGACTATCGATGCGCCATCGCAATTGGGAAAAGTCTAAATAATTTAGTTTACCAAACGAACCTTAAATCTAACCTTAAATCGGAAAAAAGTTTTACGGCGGAGAAATGAGACGGAAACGCGGCAAATCTGCCGCGACGCTCTGACCCATGCCAATCTTCATTCTGTTTGTTGCCGCCATGTTTCTTTACTGTGGCAATCAGGTCTGACCCTTTTTGCTCCACGGATGAGCTGCAGGGTCAGAACTCCACGTCTGCCACGACAGGGAAATGGTCGGACGGATATAGATTCCTTCCGGGACGCGGCGTTGAGACCGTGCGGCAGCTGCGCACCTTCACGCCGGGCGAGACGTAGATGTAGTCTATGCGCGAGCCAAAATCGCCGCCGGGCGCGTTCCGCTCGGCGCGCGGAAGCGAGAGCGCCTTCGCTGCGGGGCGCTCCCAGTCGCGCCATTTCCACCCGGTGAACGAGCGCCACGGCCCCATCGGAGGCGTCTTGCTCACCGCCATCGCGTTCCTCAGCAGCTTCGACACCGCTATTGCGGGCGCCTCAGTTTCCTGGCAGTTGTGGTCGCCTGTGAACACGATAGGCGCCCCCTTGCCGAAGACTTTCATCCTTTCGATGACCAGGAGCATCCCCTTCTCCCTCGCAAGCTCCGACACATGGTCGGTGTGGGTGTTGGCGAAGCAGAAGGCCTTGCCGGTGGACTTGTCCTTCAGGATCGCGTACGAGCATACGCGCGGACACGCCGCGCCCCATCCCTTTTTGCCGGGCGTGTCCGGCGTCTCCGAAAGCCAGAACGTGCCCTTGTCGACGGCCGTGAAGCGATTCTTGCGGAATGCTATCGACGCGGACTCGTCGCTTTTGCGGTCTGCGCCGCGTCCGTCGCCTACGAAGACATAGTCTTTGAACTGCTCCATAAGCCATTCGCGCTGGTCCGGAAGCACCTCCTGGAAGCCGATTACATCCGGGCCCTGCGCACGGATCACAGCGACAAGATCGTCGCGGCGCTTTGCCCAGTCGTTCTCGCTGCCCCTGTCGTCGTGGGAATTGCGTATGTTGTACGTCATCGTCCTCACGACGCCGGCGGGGCGCCGGGAGAAAGTGCCTTCAGGCGCGCAGAGGAAGAGTGTTAGGGCGGAGCATGCCGTCTGCGCCTCTATGTCGAAACCATCGGCCGGCGCAACGTCCCAGTCGGGTCCGCAAAGTCCGTCCGCCTTTCGCATGTGCGCGAAGGCGGTGCGGGCGTTGATCTTGAGGTATTCCCTCGCCCTTGCGCCCTGCGGCAGAGCCGCGAACTCGGCGAGATAGCGCACCGCTATTCCGTTAAACGCCCCGCCGTCGCCCTGACCGCGTCCTCGCATGACTTCGCCGCGCGACATGCGGTCCATGAGCCAGTCCGCCGCGAGCGCGGCGTCTTCACGGAATCCCTTTGCGCCTGTCAGCTTTCCAAGCCTCAGCGCGGCGCCTATCGCGGTGCCAACGTTGTAGGTGTAGCACGTCCTGTCGACTTTGCCGTCCGCATGCTTTGCGTCGAAGACGCAGCCCGCGGACTTGTCGAAGAGGTTTTCCCTGCTCCAGGCGTAGATGGAGGATGCGGCTTCCAAGTATTTCCTGTCGCCGGTTATCGAATAGAGCTCGCAGGCGGCGATGACCGCAGGATAGCAGCTGCAGGCGTGCTTCCCGCCGCGCTCGCTCGACTTCCACCACACGCCGCCGCCGAGAACGCCGTCGCATTGCTTCCCGATTATGAAATCCATCATCTCCCGCGCATCCTTGAGCAACGCCGGAGTCTTGAGGACCCGGTAGGCGTGGCAGTCGGCGATCACCCACCAGAGAAGATCGTCGTTGAACTCGTTGGCACGCCAGTCGCCGCGCGCCGCCTTGAAGCCGTCGAAGAACATTTCGGCCATGCCCCGGAAATCATTTCGCGGATAACGTACGGCCAGGTCGAGCAACATTTCGTATGCATGCGCGGAAAGCCAATAGTCAAGCAGTTCATTCTTGCCCTTATGCTTCACGAACTGCGAGCGGGTGCAGTCCCAATACGCGGTGACAAACGCCTCGGCAGCGGAAACGACAACGTCTCCAGGTTTTCGCGGCGCATCGGCGTCGAGGATGCCTTTCCATTCGCCACCTAGCGACCACAGTTCTCGTCCGGTTATGCGCCGCCATACGCCAGGCGAATACCGTCCGAGACGTCCGACGGCATTCAGCGAGCGAACCGTGCCGGGATGCTTACGCTCCACATAGTCGAGAAAGTTCGCCGTCTGCCTATAGCCGCCATCGTAGCGGACGTCCATGCGCGAAAGATCCGTTTCGCAACCCTTCTTCTCCGGCTCGAACACGTACCAGCGCACATAGTCGGCGATTCCTTCTGTAAGCCACCACGGTATTGATCGGCCCCCGCCGGGGTAGGACTGCACTACATGCATCAGCTCGTGTATTGCGCAGCCCATACCCTCGCTGTCGCGATTCGCCGAGAACCATTTCCTGTCGAGCGAAATGCTATCGCCTGTCGTGTAAGCCGGCGCTCCAGTTTGCGGCGGGTCGACAAATCCGACTTTCACCTTTTCCGGCGCACTCCAGTCTTTCGACGGATATTCCGCAATCAATCGCGGATACCACTTCTTGAGAGTCGGCTCGAGTTCGTTCTCCGCCCATTGCGCCTGTTCGGGCGCGGACGAAGCATCAACCTCAACCACAACCGAAGCTGTTGCCGCCAGGAATACCGGGAGAATGCAAAAGATCATTTCTTTTCATCCTTGCTCATGGAATAAGGCGCCGCCGCGAGTGTGGTGCCGCGCGTCTTGACGGGTTTGGACGACATCCTGAACACGAGTCTGCCGCCTTTCGCCAGATCCGCCGCCGAAAGCCAGTTCGCGTTCACCGCCCTGCCGTTGAAGGCCACCCCTTCGACGTAGCGGCTGCGCGATGCGTCCTTCGCCTCGATGACAAGCGTCTTGCCGGACGGCATGCGTATCTCGGCGCGTTCGAGCGCGGGACTCCCTGCCGCGAAGGCTGAGGCCGCCATCGCGG
>CAMZET010000203.1 GCA_947305825.1 uncultured Verrucomicrobiota bacterium | reverse complement strand
AACTGGATGGAGAACATCCAGGACTGGTGCATTTCTCGCCAGCTCTGGTGGGGCCACCGCATTCCGGCGTACTACTTCGGCGTCAACGGCGAGCACGTCGTCGTCGCCGAAACGCCGACGGAGGCGCTGGAGAAGGCGCGCGCCATAGACCCGGCCGTCACCGCCGGCGACCTGCAGCAAGACCCGGACGTCCTCGACACCTGGTTCTCGTCGTGGCTGTGGCCCTTCTCGACGCTCGGCTGGCCCGAAAAGACCGCCGACCTCGACTACTACTACCCGACGACCGACCTCGTGACGGCGCAGGACATTATCTTCTTCTGGGTCGCGAGGATGATGATGGCCGGCATCCATTTCATGGGCAAGCCGCCTTTCAAGAACATCGTAATCCACGGCATCGTGCGCGACGCGCAGGGCCGCAAGATGTCGAAGTCGCTCGGCAACTCCCTCGACCCGCTGGAACTGATAGACCAGTATTCGGCGGACGCGCTCAGGTTCTCGATTGCGCTCATCACGTCGCTCGACTGCGACAGCAAAGTAAGCAAGGAGAAGTTCGAAATCGGGCGCAACTTCTGCACGAAAATCTGGAACGCGGCGCGTTTCCTGCTGATGCAGGAAGGCGACGCGGGTCCGTCCGAGGCGCTCGCATCCCTCGCGCCCGAACGCCTCGCCGCGCTCACCTCCGACGAGAAGCACATCCTCCTCGCCTGCGACCGCGCCTGCAGGAAACTCGACTCCCTCCTGGAGCAATACCGCATCCAGGACGGCGCGCTCGCAGTCTACGACTTCTTCTGGACGCAGATTTGCGACTGGTACGTCGAATACGTGAAGGACGCTCCAGACAAGGGCCGCGCGCTTTCCATCCTGCGCGACGTGTTCTACAAGGCGCTGCGACTCCTGCATCCGTACATGCCGTTCGTCACCGAGGAAGTGGCGCACCAGCTCGGCTTCCTGGCCGAAGGCGAGACTATCATGCGGGCGGAATTCCCTCGCGGCTACAGCGACGCCGAAAAGGCGGCGTGGGGGCTTTCAGACGAGCTCAACGCGTTCGTGAACGCGAAGCGCGAGGCGATTACCGCGCTGCGCGCGCTGCGCGCCGAATACAAGGTCGCGCCCTCCGCGTTCGTCAAGGTGACGATTGCCACGGGCGACGAACGGGCAGCCTCCGAGACCGACTCCCTCAAGCGCGCCATGCGCGCGGAGTCGGTGGAATTCGTGCCGGCCGGAAGCGACCTCCCCATGCCGTCGAAACTGACCGCATTCGGCACGGTCTACCTCTCGCTCGAGGGGCTTGTGGACAAGGCGGCCGAGGCCAAGCGCATCGCGACCGAGCGGGCGAAACTCGAGGGCTTCATCAAGGGAGCGGAAGCGAAGCTCGCCAACGAAAACTTCGTGGCGCACGCGCCGGAGGCGGTAGTCGCCGAAGCGCGCCGAAAACTCGCCGAGAACCGCGACAAACTCGCCCAGCTCGAAAAACTCGCCCGCCTCTTCGCCTGAGCGCGAAGACGCGCCGCGCCCGCACGCGAAAACGGAGAATACGCGATGACGCTCGAAATCGAAAAGCAGCAAGAAGAAGGCGGCCGGCAGGTCTACGTCCTGCGCGGCCGCCTCGACACCAACACCGCACCGGTCCTCGAGGGCGAACTCGCCCTCGACGGCGTCAAGGACGTCGCATTCGACCTCTCCGGGCTCGACTACGTCTCGTCCGCCGGCCTGCGCGTTTTCCTCGCCGCCCAGAAACGCCTCATGGCCGCCGGCGGCGGCGTCTCCCTCCTCTCGCCGAACCAGTCCGTCCGCAGCGTCCTCGACATGACCGGCCTCTCCGACGTGTTCGCCATCCAATAGGCACGGCGGAATTATGGTATAATATGCGACATGGAAAAGGTCGCAACTGACATATATTCGTTCGCGGAACTGCGGAACGAAGGGTTCACGTACGTCGACAAGACGCGCGAACTCTATTCGATGGCATCGGGCGAGTGGGGCAAGCAGTTTTTCATGGCTCGGCCGCGCCGTTTCGGCAAGTCGCTCGCCGTCTCCACGCTGAAAGCGCTCTTCGAGGGGCGGCGAGACCTTTTTCAGGGCCTTGCGGTGGAGCCGATGTGGGACTGGGCGAAAAAGTGGCCCGTCCTCCACCTCGACATGGGCTCCATGCAGGCGGCGACGGTCGCGGAATTCCGCGAACTGCTCTGCTCGCAGCTCCGCCGCAGGGCCACCGAACTTGACGCGGAAATCCTCGGCGGAGACATCCCGTCCGTCCTGCTTACCCAACTCATCGACGCGCTCGCCGCCAAATCCACGGACGGACGCATGGTGCTGCTCGTCGACGAATACGACAAGCCTCTCCTCGGCCACCTCATGAAGCCGGACGTGACGGCGTTCCGCGACGAACTCAAGGCGTTCTACTCCGTCATCAAGACCCTCGAATCCAAGCAGCGCTTCATGTTCATGACCGGCGTCTCCAAGTTCTCCAAGGTCTCCATCTTTTCCGACCTGAACAACCTCAACGACTGGACGATGGACGCGAACACGGCTACACTATTCGGCTACACGCACGACGAGGTGCTGAAGTATTTTCCAGGCCGCATCCACAACCTCGCCGAAGCGAACGGCATGACCGACGAGGCGGCGTTCGCGAAAATCGTCGAGTGGTACGACGGCTACAGGTTCCACCATCAGGCCGAACGGGTCATAAACCCGGTCTCGCTCGGACAGTGTTTCAACAGCGGCGAGTTCGCCAACTACTGGTCGCAGACGGCCATGCCGTCATTCCTGATTGAAATTCTCCGCCATCATCCGCTCGACTTCTCTTGTCTCGACATTGCGGAGGAGGAGCTGGGCAACTACGAGCCTACCGACCCGAAGGGAGCGACGCTCCTGTTCCAGACCGGCTACCTGACGATAGACACGTTCCGCCAGCGCGGCACTTCGCGCCGCTACACGCTCAGGCTGCCGAACCTGGAAGTCGAGAGCTCCTTCTTGAAAGACGTGGTCGGCGCATACACGGGCCAGGAGCGGGGCAGGGCTTCCAACTACGCCGCCGCCGCCGAAGACGCCCTCTACGACCACGACGTGCCCAAGTTCCTGAAGGCGCTGAAGTCGTTCTTCTCCGACATTCCCTACGACCTCACCGACCGCCAGAACGAGCAGATGTGGCAGACGATAGTGTATGTCGTGCTGCGCTCCATCGGCGTGAACGTGAACGGCGAGGTGAAGACGCACGACG
>CAMZET010000202.1 GCA_947305825.1 uncultured Verrucomicrobiota bacterium | reverse complement strand
GCCCTCCCTTCTTCGCAGATTTCGAGAAACTGGCAAACACTTTGCCAAAAAATGGTATAATAAGGGGCATGAAAACGACACTTACGATTTTTGCCGCATGCTTTGCTCTTGCGGCATTCGCCGACAGGAGCGCGACAAGCCTCGCCGGCGACTGGCACTACATCGTCGACCCCCAGAACATCGGCAGCCTCGGCTACCACGACGACCCCGACAGCCGACGCGACAACATGTGGTTCGGACGCAACGTCCACGCCCGGCACCGTAGCGATCTCGTCGAATACAACTTCGACGCGTCGCCGACCATGAAGGTGCCGGGCGACTGGAACACCCAGGTCAAGGAGTTGTTCTGGTACGAGGGCATCGTCTGGTACGAGACGGATTTCGACGGCAGGCTCGCCGGGCTCTCCAAGCCCGCGCAAGACGCAGGCGAGGCGAAGCCAAGCGGACGCGTCTTCCTCGTGCTTGACGGCGTAAGCCTCAAGGCGGACGTCTACATGAACGGACGCAAGCTCGGCACCCACGTCGGCGGCTTCACGCAGTTCGAGTTCGACGTTACGGACGTCATTCGCGCCGGGAAGAACAGCCTTGTCGTGAAGGCCGACAACACGCGCAGCAAATCCTCCATCCCGACGTACGGATTCGACTGGTGGAACTACGGCGGAATCATCCGCGACGTGCGCATAGAGACTCGCCCCGAGACATACATCTCCAGGTGGCGCGTGACCCTCGACAAGGCCGACCGCAAGACGCTCACGGCAGAAGTCGACCTCGACAAGGCCGCCGCGGGGCTGCCCGTGAAAGTCGCCATCCCCGAGCTTGGCGTCACGGCAGAGGGCAATACCGACGAGAACGGCCGCGCGCGCCTGACGCTTCCGCAGGCCGAGCTGACGCTGTGGTCTCCCGCAACGCCCAAGCTCTACCGCGTCGTGGCGACGGCAGGCGCGGACGAAGTCTCCGACGAAATGGGATTCCGCACGATCGAGACCAAAGGACGCAGCATCCTGCTCAACGGCGAGGAGATATTCCTCAAGGGCGTGTGCCTCCACGACGAGGCGCCGAACGGAGGCGGACGCGTCACTTCCGACGCGGAAGTCGCGGAGAACATCCGCAGGGCGAAGTCCCTCGGCTGCAACTTCGTGCGCCTCGCCCACTACCCGCACATCGAGAAGATGGTCCGCGCGTGCGAGCGCGAAGGACTCATGGTCTGGAGCGAGATCCCGCTCTACTGGATGATCGACTGGGGCAACCCCTCCACATACGCGAACGCCGAGAGCCAGGTCCGCGAAATGATCAGCCGCGACATCAGGCGCGGGAACGTCATCATCTGGAGCCTCGCGAACGAAACCGTCCGCTCGTCCAAGCGCACGGACTTCCTCTCGCGTCTCGCGAAGTATGCGCGCTCGCTGGACAACACCCGCCTCATCTCGCTCGCAATGGAGGTTGCGCGCGCGAGGAACGGCGTCAACAAGCCTGAGGACGAGCTCCACGAGTTTGTCGACATCGTCTCGTTCAACGAATACGTGGGCTGGTACCGCAACGTAAAGGACGCGGACAAAATGGTCTGGGAGATTCCGTACGAAAAGCCAGTCGTGATCTCCGAGTTCGGCGGCGGAGCGGTTGCAGGACGCCACGGCGCAAACGACGAGCGCTGGACCGAGGAGATGCAGCAGACGATATACGAGGCCAACGTGCGCATGTTCAGCCGCATCGAGGGACTCTCCGGAACGTGCCCGTGGGTCCTTACCGACTTCCGCTCGCCGCGTCGCCCGCTTGCGGGCGTTCAGGACGGATACAACAGGAAGGGTCTGTTCTCCACCGACGGCAGAGAGAAGCTCGCCGCGGAGACCATGAGGAAATTCTACAGCACCAAATAACCGCATACCTATGCGCAAAAGAAGGGTCAGAGCCTATTGACATACGAGGGCGATGCGATTCTTCATTTATCCTCGTCCAGCATGATTGATTTGAATGTTGCGATTTCATCGGGCGTTATGCCGATATCGAGAAGATAGAGTTCGATGCGCCGTTGGAGGCGCTCGCCTTCCGCGCCGTAATTCGCAAAGCCCTTGTCGAGAGGCGAGAGCGAACGCCAGGAACCGGGATCCTCCACGCCCGGCACCTCCGGGTAGAATGTCGATTCCCAATCGCGCTCGAGATCTTCCTTCGCGACGCCGAGAAGCCCGTTCAGGACGTAGGCGAGCGTGCCCGTCCTGTCCGCGCCGGCGATGCAGTGGAAATAGACCGGGTAGTTCGCGCGGTCGCAGAACACGCGGAAGTTCGCCGCCATCGTCTCGCGGCCGGGCGAGGCGAAAATACCGCCGTATTCCAACGAGGAGTGGTGGATGAAGTTGACGCCGGCGCCCAGCGGGGATTGCGTCATGCCGGCGATTTCGCGGTCGCTGCGAAGATCGAGATCGGTCTTGACGCCGAGAGTTTTTGTCATATACGCCACATCCTCGACCATCAAGCGGTTGCGCCCGTAGCCGATTTCGACGAGGCTGTTGTCGTTCAGCCCCTGGCCGCGGTAGACGAGGCCCGTGCGGACCTTGCGGCCGTCGGCGGCCCTCCAGCCTCCGAGGTCGCGGACGTTCTTGACGCGCCCTTCGAGCTCGATCCAGCGCGGCGGCTCGCTCGCGGTCTTGAACGACGCGACGGACGAAACGGTGCCGTGCTTCGACTTGCCGCACGCGCACTTTTCGGGATACGTGAAACCGCAGGAAAAAGTCGAACACTTCACGCAGCTCCAAACCTGCCAATAGTAGGTTTTCCCGAGCTCGAGATTCGCGAGCGGCACCTCGTATTTCCAGACGGACTCCTTGCCGTCGGGCGATTTCTTACGCTGGACATCGTCCTTCCCGATCCAGAAATCGCGCGCGTCGCCCATATCCGGCTTTGTCGCCAGGCGCACGCGCCACGGATATTTGTCGCCGCCGGTCGAGCGCCATTCAAGGACGAGCGGCCGCTGCCGCCGCCACTCCTTGCACGTCGCCTTTTTGTCCGCGCCTTTCAGGATTTCGAACCGTTCCTGGCGCGTCGCGCCGGAAAACGCCTTCAGCTGCCCGTCGGTCAGCGTCGGAAACACCTCGCCGCCGACCGGCGAAAGGAGCGTTAGATCACCCTTTGCCAACACGGTCGCCGCCATCGCGGCAAACAGCAGCAAAACCTTTGCAATGTTCATTTTCAGCATCTCCGTTTTCATGTTCATGCGATCACAGGCAACGTGAAAGTA